>JAVVHA010000014.1 GCA_032249735.1 Dehalococcoidia bacterium
TGAGCGCTATGCCCCCCGGACACAGAGGTCTACACAAACTTCTTGACACAACCCATCAGCCCGTGGGGTGACGGGTTATATACGGCAGACCTCTGGTATCTGGACGTCTGGACGGCTTGGGGGTATCATTGTGTAGGACTCTGGCCCTTCGACTACGAGTACATAACCTAGGCCACGTGCGAGAGGTCGTCGAAGCTGCCCTCGCCTCCCAGCACTGGCTGGACGAGGCGCGGAAGGAGCGGACGGGGGGCGACAAGCCACCGTATGTGCTCGTTCGCTCCACTGATGTGGCTGGCGTAGTTGAGATCGGGCCCCGCTCATGGCTAGTGGGCTTGGTAAGACAGGTAGAGGCCCCGTATCTCACGCCAAAGGAGCGGGTGGAACTTGTAGTCTGGCGCATCGACCGCGGTGAAGCTGGCTACCGTGCTGTCGAGGCGACGACCGAGGCTTCGGTGGCGAGGACTCGGCTGTCCCCGTTGCTGATAAGGTCCAGTTGGTGGAGTGTCCGACTGAAGTATCTCTGGAGGCGGAAGGAGGCTCGGTAGTATGGAAACCGTCTCTACCCCAGGCGCGGTGCTGGCAAGTCTCTTCGGGGGCTTCTTCTTGCTGGGAGGCATCGTTTTCATCGGAATGGTGGTCCGCCGCCACGGCCGACGCGCCTCTGACCGCGCCAACGAATGACTGTTTCACGCTGCCACTGCCATGCGACGGAGGAACCTCGAGGCCGTAACATAACAGGTTGGCCTCGGGGGTAGGTGGAGGGCGGGCCCTCCCTATAATCGGCCTAGAACGTCATCGCAGGACCGCGAAGGGGCTCCCGCCCACAAAGGGTCTCCTCATCCGACTGCCCCCGCTTGGGGCTCAGACCCAGGGTAAGTTCCGCCCCTGATCACCGCTGCCTGTCCGCCACCCTCGAGGCCTAGAGGAAGTGTGAGCGGCCAGTGACCGAAAGGGAGAGCGGCACGGGCTGTTGGGACAGGCCACGCCTCGTGGGCTTGTCATGCACAGGGGCAGGAGGTAGGCTTGGTATGCTATGGCGAAAGGTAGCGGCCTCGAGGCGCCCAGGCCCATACCAGCTCGAGGGCACCAGCGTTCACCCTCCTCCCAAAAATCGCCCACCGTACACGTGACAGCAGCCAAACTTCTTGACACGCTCGACTGCATGCGCTATCGACCAGTGGTGGGACAACCGAGACCGCTCGAGGAAATGATGCCGTGAGCAAAATCGCTCGTCTCATGCCCGTCCCTTTGCGCGAACTCTGGGGGCATGAGGCGTTGCGCTTCACTCGCTGGCTGGCGGAGAACCTTGATTATCTGAACGAGATCACTGGACTGACACTGACCCTCGTCGAGTGGGAAGCTAGCGTGGGAGACTTTAAGGCTGACCTTCTGGCGGAGGATGAGCAGGGAAATCTGGTCGTCGTCGAGTGCCAGTTGGAGAAGACCGACCACGATCATCTGGGCAAACTGCTGACTTACATGAGCAACATGGGCGCGGCCGTTGGCATCTGGATCACCTCCCAGCCACGGCCCGAGCATGAGAAGGCGGTCCACTGGCTCAACGAGATCCTGCCTGCTGACAAGGCCTTCTACCTGGTCCAGGTAGAAGCCTACCGCATTGAAGACTCACCGCCCGCGCCCAAATTCACCGTCATCGCCGGCCCCAGCGAACAGGCCCGCCAAGCCGGCGACGTGAGCAAGCGAATGGCCGAGAGGCACCGCTTGTACCAGCGATTTTGGCAAAGCCTCCTTGAGCGGGCCAAAGGTAGGACGCTTCTGCACGCAAACATTAAGCCAGGGATATCACACTGGCTAAGCGCGGGGGCAGGGAAAAGTGGCCTTCTCTATAACTACGTGATCCTTATGGACGCAGCGCGGGTCGAGCTTTTTATTTTCACCGGTGATGCCGAAGCCAACAAACGCTATTTCGACCGACTTTACGAACACAAGGAGGCCATTGAGCAAGCCTTCGGCGCGCCGCTCGAGTGGCTCCGCCTAGACGACAAACGGGCCTCGCGCATCGCCTATAGCATCAAAAAAGGCAGGCTGAGAGACGAGGGGACCTGGCCCGAACTGCAGGAGGCCATGATTGACGCCATGATCCGTCTCGAGAAAGCCCTTGCGCCGCATATCAGGAGCTTATAAGGAGGAAGTTATGGGTCTGGAGGGAGCAGTCGCCGTTGTCACGGGGGCGTCGCGGGGCATAGGGAAGGCTACCGCCATAGCCCTGGCGCGGGAGGGTGCCACGGTAGTGGTGACAGCCCGCTCTGCTGAGGGTGCCCCCAGCAAGCTGCCAGGCACCATCCATGAGACGGCCCGGCTCATCCAGGAGGCAGGAGGCCGGGCCCTGGCCATCCCCTGCAACGTGGCCGATGAGGGAGAGGTGGAGGCCATGGCCCGCCGTGTTCTGGAGGAGCTGGGGCGGGTGGACATCCTCATAAACAACGCCGGGGTGAGCTACCCAGCTTCCTTCCTAGAGACGCCCATAAAGCGCTGGGACCTAGTGCTGAACGTCAATCTGAGGGGCACCGTGCTGTGCACCAAGGCCTTCCTCCCCCACATGGTGGAGCGAGGAAGCGGCAAGGTTATCAACGTCTCCTCTGGGGCGGCGGCCAATCTGGAGGTGGCGGTGGGGGCCGGCCTTCTCTCTTACTCGGTGGCCAAGGCGGCCATCGAGCAGCTGACCCGTGGCCTGGCCCTGGAGGTGAAGGACAAAGGGGTAGCCGTCAACTGTCTGCGCATCGAGATGAGCGTGGTGACGGAGGGGTGGACATACCTGAACCCCGACCTGGACTATTCCACCTGGGAGAAGCCTGAGACGGTGGCCCAGGCCATGGTTTGGCTGGCCCAACAGCCCACCTCCTTCACCGGCCACGTCCTCACCGTGGGCGAGATCAAGGAACGCATGGCGGCGGGAGGCCCATGATGGCTGTCCTGGAGGAGCTGGAGAGGGCCCTGGTTGCCAAGGGGGTGCGCATCACGCCGCCGCGAAGGGCCGTTTTGGCAGCCATAGCATCGCAGGGTGAGCAGTTCACGGCCGATGACGTCCTCAAGAAGACGCCCGGAGCTGGCCGGGCCACCGTCTTTCGCACCATCCGCCTCCTGAACCGCCTGGGCCTATTGTGTCGTGTCCTTCAGGAGGACGGACGGCTGCGCTATTCGGTGGCGGGGAGCCGCCGTCATCACCACCATCTGGTGTGCCTAGGGTGCGGGCGAGTGCAGGACCTGGATGAGTGCGCCCTGGCGCCCTTAAGCAACATCATCGCCCGGCGCACCGGCTACAGTGTGGAGGGCCACTGGCTGGAGATCTATGGGCGTTGCCTGCAGTGCCAGGAGGTGAGCACTAGGAGATGAGAAGGAGCCACGCTACGGCAAGAGGATGGGCACTCATCTTTCTTTTTGTGTGCCCGCTAATGATACTAGGTATCACCAGTTGCCGTTCGGGCGGCGATGCTGAGGTGACGGCGGTGGCCACCACCCCTATCATCGCCGACCTAGCACGGGCCGTGGCTGGGGAGAGGGTGGCTGTGATATCGCTCATCCCAGCCGGGGCCGACCCCCACACTTTCGAGATGGGGCCCTCGGTTGTGCGGCAGGTGGCCCAGGCTCGCCTTATACTGGCCAACGGCCTAGGCTTGGAAGGGCAGCTCCTGCAGGCCGTCATGGCCAACAAGAGGCCCGACGCCCTTCTGGTGCTGCTGGGGGAGAGGCTGGCCCCCAACGCCACCGACCCCCATCTGTGGCTGGACCCTACCATGGCTTCTGGGTATGTGAGGGAGATGGCGAGGGCCCTAGCGGAGGTGGACCCGGAAGGCGCTTCCTTCTACCAACAGAGGGAGCAGGCCTTCCAGGAGAGACTTCAGGCGCTGGACCGGTTCCTTTGGGAGCAGGTGGCAGCCGTGCCCCTTGAGAACCGGGAGCTGGTGGCCACCCATGCTGCCTTCCATTGGCTGGCTCAGCGGTATGGGCTGAGGGAGGTGGGCTATTTGGTGACTGGGCCTGAGGAGGAGCCGGGGGCGGGGGCTTTGGCTACCCTGCGGGAGCGCATATTGGCCCAGGGGGTGCCAGCCGTCTTCGTGGAGCCCCAGCTGGAGGCCGAGGACAGGGCCCTGGCCTCGTTAGCCTCCGACCTGGGCCTGCCCGTGTGCACCCTCTACTCGGACGCCTTCACCAAAGAGGTGTCTTCCTACCTGGCGATGATGGAGTTCAACGGCCGGGAGCTGCGCCGCTGCCTAGGAGGAGGGAGATGAGCACTGTCCCTGCCCTGCTGGTGGAGGACCTGTGGGCCGGCTACGATGGCCATACCGCCCTGGAGGGGGTCTCCTTCGTTATTGAGGAGGGTTGTATGGCTGGCCTGGTGGGCCCCAATGGCTCGGGCAAGTCCACCCTCCTGCGGGCCATCCTGGGGCTCCACCGTCCCTGGCGGGGGCGGGTGCTGGTCTTTGGGGGCCCCCCTGATAGGCGGCAGATGGGCTACATGCCCCAGGTGGAGGTGGCCGATTGGGCCATGCCCATCACTGCTCTGGACGTGGCCCTCATGGGCCGCTATGGCCGCCTGGGCCTCCTGCGACGCCCCGGCCGCCGTGACCGTGAGAAGGCCATGGAGGCCCTGGATCGGGTGGGCATGGCCCATAAGGCCCGTTGCCGCCTCCAGGAGCTATCGGGCGGGGAGCAGAGGCGGGTCCTTATCGCCAGGGCCCTGGCCCAGGAGGCCCGCCTCCTACTCCTAGACGAGCCCTTCGCTGGCTTGGATGCCCCTGCCCAGCATGAGCTTTTGCACCTCTTCCAGGGCCTAAGAGGTGAGGGGCGCACCCTTCTGGTGGCCACCCACGACCTGAGCTGCGTGGCCACCCACTTCGACCATGCCGTCTTCCTCAATCGGCGGGTGGTGGCCTTCGGGCCCATCGGTGAGGTCCTCAACGAGGACGTATTGCAGAAGACGTTCCAGCGTCACCTCCTCCTGGTGCGGGAAGGGGGCATATATGCTGAGCATAGCTGATGCCTTGACCGAGCCTTGGCGGCTAGAGTTCATGCAGCGGGCCCTGGTGGCCACTGCCCTGGCCAGCGCCACGGCGGCGGTGGTGGGATGCTACGTGGTATTGCGGGGCATGGCCTTCCTAGGGGATGCCCTTCCTCACGCTACCTTCAGCGGTGTGGCCGCTGCTTTCCTCTTGGGGGGCAACGTCTACCTAGGAGGGGCGGTGGCTGCTGTCCTGGCCTCCCTCCTCATGGGGCTTTTGGGGCGGCGCGGCCTCCTCAAGCACGATACGGCTGTAGGGGTGGTGTTGGCCATGGCCTTCGCTTTGGGCCTCTTGTTGGCCAGCCGCCGCGCCAATTACGCCGTCAACCTCTCGTCCTTCATCTTCGGCAGCCCTTTGGCCGTCGGTTGGGGGGATATCTGGGCTGTGGCGGCCATCGGCGGCGGGGTCCTGGCCTTGGTGGCCCTTTTCTGGAAGGAGCTGTTGGTGACCACCTATGACCCGGCCATGGCCGCTGCCCTGGGGATACCGGTAGCCCTGGTGGAGCAGGGGCTCATGCTGGCGGTGGCCCTTTGCGCAGTGGTGGCCCTGAAGGCCGTGGGCATCGTCCTAGTGATGGCCCTGCTGGTGGTACCGGCAGCCACCACACAGCTGTTGGCCAGGAGCCTTCCGGCCATGATGGCCATGGCGGTGGGGGTGGGGCTTTTGTCCTCCCTGGTGGGCCTCTACCTGGCCTACTACGCCGACGTCTCCCCTAGCGCCTCCGTGGTGCTTACTGCGGCTGCCATCTTCTTCCTGACGCTCCTGGCGCGGCGGGGGCCTCGCCTCCTCATCAGGAGGGCTCCATAAAGTGGGCAATGGGCTGCACCTCTAGGGCCTCTACCGCTATCTCCGGGGCATAGACGATCTCATCGGCGGCCCACACGATGGTAGGGCGGGCCTCGCGTCCCACACCCAGGATCCCCTGCAGGACGCGGTGGATGTTATCGTTGATGCGTAGGGTGTTGGGGCGTATGGGCTCGGCCAGCTGGCCACCCCTGATGACGAAGGAGTCGCCCACCACGGTGGCCGTGAAGTCGCCCGCCCGCAGACCATTGACGGGATACGTATACCAGATGCGACCGATGTACAGGCCGTCACCCACCACGCGCAGGAGATCTTGGTGGCTCATGTCCCCCGGGATGATGATGTTGGTGGCGTGGATCCCCGGCTGGGAGTCGTAGTGGCGGCCACCACCACGGGCGAAGCGGAAGCCGTTGCGGGGCGTCAGGGCGTGACGCCATTCGTGAGGGTCCACTCCCAGCTTCTCCCGTGCCCGAGGGTCCCTCAGGATACGCTGGGATTCGTAGTAGTTGGAGAGTAGCCCCACTAGCACCCCGTCGCGGATAAGCTCCGTTCGGCCAGTGGGGAGGCCTTCACAAGTGATGCCTTTGGAGGCAGCCAGGCCAGGGGCGGCCCCGTCATCGATGATGGTTAGCTTGGTGGAGGCCACCTGTTGGCCTAGCCGGCCCAGGAAGGGGGAGGCAGCGGCATAAAAGGTGCCGAGGGATAGGCCAGGGATGATGAGGTTCTCCAGGAGGTCCATGAAGGCCTGGCGACCTAGCACCACCCGATAGCTTCCCCCGGGCACCCGCACTCCCCCCATGCCGCGGATGGCGTTCTCCGCCGCCTCCCGGCCCGCCTCGCCTGTGAACTGGCCCAGGTGGGTGACAGCATCGTAGCCGGAGCCCTTGCTCCC
The DNA here is from genome assembly GCA_032249735.1 of Dehalococcoidia bacterium. Lineage (GTDB taxonomy): Bacteria > Chloroflexota > Dehalococcoidia > SM23-28-2 > HRBIN24 > JAVVHA01. The sequence goes on from JAVVHA010000014.1 coordinate 6,718, forward strand.
TTCCCCCTCTACCATGGCCGTGATGAAGGAGAGGATGAGGGTCGATTCATCTGTCTGCACCTGGGGCATGTGGGTGGAGCATATGGCCATCCGCTCCTGAAGGACGGTGACGTCCCCTCCCAGGATAAGGGCCAGCTCTTGGGGGTCCCTGTGGATGATGGGCTCAGCAGCCTGAAAGGCGCGCAGGCCTTGGCGCACCACTCGCCAGCCCAGGTCCACCAGCTCGGCCTCGCCCAGGTCCATGATCCGGGGGTCGTGGTAGCTCCATAGGCGCCGCGGCTCTCCTGTGGGCCGGGGTAAAGTTGTGAACTCGGGGTCGACTACCGCCCCGCGGCGGGCCTTCTCCAAGGCCAACCGCACCCCCTCTAGGGACAAATCGCCAGGCTCCGACCCGAAGCCCACTAGCCTCTCCTCCCCTCCCTGTCGGCGCAGGACTACCCGTAGGCCGATGCCGAAGTTCTCCAGGGACTTGGGTTCCTCGACGCCGTTGCTAGGGATATGGGAGGTATAGTTGAGGCGGCAATGGAGGATGCCATTGCAGGAGATGAATACCTCCGCCTCCTCCACGTCCTCCTGGGTCCCGAGGAACTCCAGGGCCTTCCTAGCCGCCTCCTCCAGCTCCCTTAGGGAGAGCATCTCCCTAGCCTCCCGTGGTCTGGTGGAGGGCCTGCAGGGCCGCTTCGTAGTTGGGCTCCTGGGTCACCTCCGGCACAATCTCCTTATAGCGGATGACCCCATCCTTGTCGATGATCCAGACGGAGCGCGCCAGGAGCTTCAGCTCCTTGATGAGCACCCCGTACTTGAGGCCGAAGTCGTGGTCCTGGTAATCGCTCCAGACCCGGATGTTTTGGACCCCCGTGGCGCCGCACCACCGCCGCAGGGCGAAGGGGAGGTCGACGGTGATGTTGGCGATGACCACCTCGCCAGGGGCCTGGGCTGCCAGCTCGTTGAACTTCTTCCCCTGGGTATCGCACACCGGCGTATCCAGGGAGAGGGATACGGTGAGGAGGACTGTCTTGCCAGCGAAGTCCGAGAGCTTCACCGGCTTCAGGTCCAAGTTCACCACCCGGAAGTCGGGGGCCGGCTGTCCCACCTGCAGGTCAGGCCCCAGGAGGGTGAGGGGGTTGCCCCGGAAGGTCACTACGCCTGGTCGCTCCTCTATTTGGCTCATGGCCCGCCCTCCTTTCCTTTACTAGGTTTCTCTCTCGTCATGTCCTTTCCAGTTATTGGCGGCCGCTGAGGCGGGCCCGCGAGCGCAAGGTGGGCCCGCCGTTGCTCATGCGCTTGGTCTGCATGGGCTGCCCCTTGCCGCAGTTGGGGATGGCGAAGAGGCGGAAGTCGTTGCCCACAGCGTCCACGTTTATGAAGAAGTCACGGGTGTCGGCCACCAACCCGCCATCGCGGTAGAGTTGGCCCAGCCGGCCGTCCCTGATCTCGTAGACCTTCATGGCGGTGATGCGGAAGTTCTCCCGGGACTCGGCCACCGAGGGGATGCGGTGGCCCACCACGTAGTAGCCGCGGTCCACCTCCCGGATGATGTCCTGGGGGTCGCGATCGCCAGGGGCGAAGGCGGTGTTGGACATGCGGATGAGGGGCACCAGGTGGGCATCGGTGGCCTTGTAATGGCCGTTGGGGGTGGCCCCTATGATGGCTGCCGTCTGGCGGGAGTTGAGGAACTCCTCGTATATGCCGTGGCGGATGTGATAGGCGCGGCGGGCAGGCGTCCCCTCGTCGTCATACATGTAATGGCCGAACCCCTCCATGGTAGGGTCGGAGAAGGCCGAGAGGAGGGGGGAGCCCACCTGCCGGCCTATTTGGCTTTCCCCGAGGCTCTTGAGGAACCAGGAGCGGCCGGCATAGGCCGTCTCCATCTTCAGGGCACGGTCCAGCTCGGAGGGGTGGCCCACCACCTCATGGCAGAGGAGCGCGTTGTAATGGGGGTCGGTGACCACTACCACCTCCACATCGGTGGCTGGCAGGGGAGGGGCCTTGGCCAGCTCCACGGCGTCACGGGCCAGGGCCAAAGAGAAGTCCAGCAGGTTGGGGTACTTGATGAACGGCTCGTCCACCCCGTGGGCGATGACCTCCCAGCCTCCCTGGTGGCCGGTGAAATCGTAGAGCTCCTGGAAGGCCTCCGGCCCTTGGGCCACCACGAAGCAGGTGCCCTGGGTGATGGCCCACGTCTGGTCGATGTCCGCCCCTTCAGAGCTGACGAAGAGGAGGCGCTCCAGGTGGGTCTCGGCACCGATGTAGTTGTAGACCACCTCCTGGCCTAGGGCCAGGACCTGGCGGGACACCTCCCGCACATAACGGACCACCTCGGCAAGGGGCACCTGACGCGGGTCCTGCTGGAAGCGGGCGGGGATGGTAGCCCTGTGGACGTCGATAGGGGCTAGGGCCACATCTTGGAGGGTGCTTCCCAGCCTGGGGAATTGGTCGCGGGCCGCTGCCTTCTGGCGGGCGTTCCAGAGGGCCCGCTCGTAGGCGCGGTCTAGGCCCTCCTGGACATGCTGCAGGATCCGGTCCAGGTCGGCCGAGCCCAGGAGGCGGCCGAAGTAGCCGGCGGCAGTAACCCTATCGCCGGCGATGGCCCGAACGCCGAAGGAGAAGCCATAATCCTCGGCGCTGAACTTGTCCATGCCGTTTTCGGCCACCGCCCCCTTGCCCTGGGATACCTCCACGCGCACGTCCACGTAGCGGCAGTGGGCCTTAGTGCTCGGGTAGCGAGTCACCAGCTCAGCTATCTCCTGGCGGAAGCGGTCGATGGCCTCCAGCTCCACCCTGCCGTTCATATCTCTTCCCTCTGGGGGCCATTTTAGGGCCTGGGCAGGAGGGCGTCTACAAGGCCCGAGGGGTGTGGCTGTGTTACCCTTTCCCTTGGCCCTATAGGGGGAGCAGATGGCCAAGGGGCGTGGCCTGTTGGCTCATATCAACGTCATGTTTGTCTCCCAGGTGGTGGGCTATGGGCTGGCCTTCGCCCTGAGGGTTATCCTCGCCCAGGCCTTGGGCGATGTGGGGCTGGGCACGTATTCCCTCTTCTATACATCGGTGCTGGTGGCCGGAGGGGCTATGAGTTTGGGAGTGGGATGGGCCAACGTCTACTACCTGAATAAGGGGGCATACAGCTTGTCCACCCTTCTGGCGGCCAGCGCCCTTTTGTGGGCAGGGGTGGTGGCGGCGGCAGCCCTGGGCACCACGGCCTACGCCTGGGCTCGGGGGGCGGAGGCCTTCGTGGCTGGCAAGGCCTACTGGCTGTATGCACCAGCGGTCCCTGTGCTGACAGGATACCTGCTGCTGAGTTCCTTCCTGCAGGGTCAGGGGCGGTTCCCTGCCCTCATGATGGTGGCCTCCGCCCAGGGCCTTACGGCGGTGACGGCCGCTGCTACACTCTGGGTCGTGGGAAGGCTCACTGTCGGCCGGGCGGCGGGGGCGTGGGTGGCCTCCTTCGCTCTGGCCGATGTCCTGGCCCTTATGGTGCTTTCGCCCCACAGGTGGCGGTGGGCGGGGGCCCTGCGTATGGTGAGGGCGGCTTTCCGGGATCAGGTGCGCTACGGTCTGCAGAGCCAGCTGGGCAACCTGGCGCAGTTCCTCAACTATCGGCTGGACCATTACCTGGTGGCGGCCTTCGCTGGGAGGGGGGCGGTGGGACAATATACGGTGGCCGTGGGCCTCAGCGAGAGCCTATGGTGGATATCCTCAGCGGTAGTGACGGTGCTGGCTCCCAGGCTCAGTGGCATGAAAAAGGAAGAGGCGGCCGACCTGGCCCTCGCCGCCGGCCGCAACACCCTTCTGGTCATGGGGGCCGCCTCCGTGGGGCTGGCCCTAGCCTCTCCTCTTGTCATCAGGGTGGTGTTCGGCGAGGAGTTCCTGGGGGCGGTGAGGGCAGTGGTGATCCTGTTGCCGGGAACGTTGGCCAACGGCGTGGCCATGGTGGTGGGGAGCTACCTGTTCAGCCAGGGAAAGGCCATCCTTAATACCTACTCCATCCTGACTGCCTTGGCGGTCACCGTGGCTCTGGACCTGGCCCTTATACCCCCGCTGCAAGTGGAAGGGGCGGCCTTGGCCTCTACCCTTGCCTACAGCTCAGGGTTGGCCTTGTCTCTCCTCTGGTTCGGCACCGTCTCAGGGAGGCCGGGGTGGCGCATCCTGGCGCCGCGGCGCAGTGACCTAAGGCTATATGTTGAGATATGGCGAGGAGTGTGGCGTCGCGTCTTGGCGCGAGCCCAGACGGACGAGCCATGGAGATAGGGCGCTTCGAGGGATGTCTTGTGGGGCTGGCGGTGGGCGATGCCCTGGGCATGCCCGTCGAAGGCATGTCGCCCCAGGAGATCGCGGCCCGCTTCGGGCGCATCACCGACATGGCCGCGGGATGGCTGCCAGCGGGCTCCACCACTGATGACACCGCCCAGGCCCTTATTCTGGCGGAAAGCCTGGCGGAGAGGGGCCACTTCGACCCCGAGGATGTCATGGCACGTCTGGTAACTTGGTATCGCCGCGGCCCAGTGGGCATAGGCGGTCATACCAGGCGCGTCCTCTCCCTGGTGGCCTCTGGTCGCCCGTGGCGGGAAGTAGTGGAGGAGGTGGAGCGGCAGGAGGCGCCTTACACCGTGGGCAACGGCTCCCTTATGCGGTGTGCTCCCATCGCCCTCCGCTACTGCCGGGACATAACCATGCTCTTGGAGGCGAGCCATGAGTCGTCCCGCCTGACCCATCCCCATCCCTTGGCCCGCTACTCGTGTGCCTTCTTCAATGTCCTTTTATCTCGCCTCCTGCGGGGGTACGGGAAGCTGGAGGCCCTTTCCTATGCTATGGAGGCCATGGCCCACGCCCCGTATGAGCTTTTGGAGCGTATGGAGGAGGTGCCCTACAAGGAGGCCCACCAGGTGGGGACCTCCGGGTTCGTCCTCGACACCTTGGAGTGCGCCGTGTGGGCCTGGTGGCACCACGATGATTTCTCCCAGGCCCTTATCACGGTGGTCAACATGGGGGGCGATGCCGATACCAATGGCGCCGTCACGGGGGCCCTCATGGGGGCCTACCTGGGCCTGCAGGCCATTCCCCGCTCCTGGCGGGAGCGGGTGGCCGAAGTGCCCCGTTGCATCGAGCTGGCGCGGCGGCTCTTCCGGCTCGCCCAGGAGGGGTGAGGGCTCCCTCAGACCTCCACCCCAAGGCCTCGCAGGGCCAGGATGGTGGTGGGGAGATCGCCCCGGTGGAGGATGGCGTGGAAGCCGGCCTCCCTAGCTCCTTGCACGTTCTGGGGAAGGTCATCGATGTGGACACAGGCATGGGGAGGAAGTCCAGCCCACGCTGCTGCCAGGCGGAAGATGCGGGGGTCGGGCTTGGCCATGCCCACCCGCGATGAGTTGACTATGTGGTGGAAGAGGCCGTCGATGCCTTGGGGTTGGAGGACCTCCCGCTCCAGCCTGGGGGTGGAATTGGATATAATGCCCACCACGTAGCGCTGGCGTAGCCTGCGCGCCAGCTCCAACACCTCCTGATCCAGCTGGCGCCAGACTATGTGCCAGTCCTTCTGGATGTCGGGGATGGGGCGGCCAGCCATCTCCTCCAGACGGCGTAGCACGGCCTGCAGCCACTTCTCCTCCGGCAAAAGCCCCCTCTCGGCCTCCTGCCACTCGGGGATGCCATAGAGGGCCTCCAGGAGGCCGCCGCGGGGGAGGCCGTAACGCTCCTCCAGGGCCCGCACCTGCTCCCGGTCCAGGCGGGCGATGACGCCGCCGAAGTCGAAGAATATGGCCTTGATGTCGCTCATCTTCCCCTATAAGACACGGTAGCGGTTGGCGATGGGCAAGCGCCAGTCGCGGCCGAAGGCCCTTGGGGTGATCTTGACGCCCGGGGGCGCCTGCCGCCGCTTGTACTCGTTGCGGTCTACCATGTGGATCACCTTGGCCACTATCTCTGGTTCGAAGCCCATGGCCATGATCTCCTGGGGGCTCTTTTCCTCCTCCACGTAGGCCTGAAGAATGGGGTCGAGGACCTCGTATGGGGGCAGGGTATCCTGGTCCGTTTGGCCTGGGCGCAGCTCGGCTGAGGGGGGCTTGAGGAAGACGTTCTCGGGGATGACGGGCGAGATGGAATTGCGGTACCGGGCCAGACGGTATACCAAGGTCTTGGGGACATCCTTGATGACGGCGAATCCCCCAGCCATATCGCCGTAGAGGGTGGCGTAGCCGGTGGCCATCTCCGACTTGTTGCCACAGGTGAGGACTAGGGCACCGAACTTGTTGGAAAGGGCCATGACGATGTTGCCGCGGATGCGGGCCTGGATGTTCTCCTCCGCCACCCCCGGCGGGGTGCCGGCGAAGGGCTCGGCCAGCATGTCCAGGTAGGCCTGGTGGGCCGGCTCGATGGGTATGATCAGAAAGCGGATACCCAGGTTCTGGGCTAGCTGGCGGGCGTCGGCCACGGAGGCCTCTGAGGAGTAGCGCGAGGGCATGCTGATGCCCATCACATGTTGGGGCCCCAGGGCGTCTACGGCGATGCACGTCACCAGGCTGGAATCGATGCCTCCCGACATGGCCACCAGGACGTCCTGGAACCCCGTCTTGCGTACGTAGTCCCTGGTGCCCACCACCAGCGCCTTGTACACTTCCTCCTCCAGCGCAAGGGGCGGGGCGATGCGTGGCGTCAAGGGCGGGCGCGGCTGGCCAGCCGGTGCCGGCGCTAAGGGGATGACGGGGGCGGTGGCCTGGTACTGCCACCGCTCCATGCGGCGGCGCGGGTCGCGCAGGCGCAGCCGCATGACGTCTCCCACGTCGATGTCGCACACCAGCAGCTCTTCCTCGAACAGGGAGGCGCGGGCCAGCAGGTGGCCTTGAGCGTCCACCACCATGCTGCCCCCGTCGAACACCAGCTCGTCTTGTCCCCCCACCATATTGACATAACATAAAGCCACGGCGTAGTCGCTGGCCCGCGTGGCTATCATCTGCTCGCGAACGTATCGTTTGCCCATGTGGTAGGGGGAGCCGTTGATATTGATGATAACCTGGGCGCCGGCCAGGGCCTGGGTGCGGGTGGGGTCACCGGGGTACCAGATGTCCTCGCAGATGTTGACACCGATGCCCACAGGCCCCAGGGTGAAGACAGGGCACTCCTTGCCTGCCTGGAAGTAGCGCACCTCGTCGAACACGCCATAGTTGGGCAGGCGTTGCTTGTGGTAGACCCCTGCCAGCCGCCCGTCGTGGATGATGGCCGCGGCGTTGTAGACGTCGTCGTCCAGCTCGCCCCGCGCTGAGGGCTGGTCGATGAAGCCCACCACGGCGGTGATGCCCCGGCAGGCGGAGACCACATCTAGCAAGGCCCGCACGTTGTCCCGCACGAAGCTCAACCGTAGCACCAGGTCCTCGGGGGGATAGCCGGGGATGGCCAGCTCGGGGAAGGCCACCACATCTGCCCCCAGGCGGCGGGCCTCTTGGACATAATGGATGACCTTGCGGGCATTTCCTTCCAGATCGCCCACCGTGGGGTTCATCTGGGCCAAGGCCACCCTGAGGACAGCCATCATCGCACCTCTGCGCAAGCCTAGGCTAGCATCGGCCCTAGTGGCGGTCAATTTGGCCAGGGTATGGCTCCTTGTAAGGGACGTCGGGGCATGGGAAAATGGGAAGACAGGGGTGGCGGCCATGGACGACTTCGGCCTAGACATGGACGAGGCGCTGCGGGCCATCGACGCAGCGGAGGTGCTGGTGGTGCGCTTCGCTGTCCTGGATAAGAGGCTTCTGGTGGACTTCCGCACCAGCCAGTTGGAAGGGCCCTTCATCGCCTTGGTGCCCAAGGCCGGTTCCCTGGAGGAGCGGTATAAGAGCCTCAAGCGCCTGCGGCCCCGCTTCCCCCTGCCTGATAAGATCGTGGCCCTCATGTGGCACCGCACATCGGTGGACACCTTTCGCCTCTCAGGCCTCTGGGATCACATCGTGGCGAGGTTGGTCTCCATCGGGGGAGAGGAGATGAGGGAAAAGGCGGAAGAGGTGTACCGGCAGCTCCTGCTGGAGGAGAGGAAGGAGATCCTGGCTGCTATCCGTGGCGATAGCTCTTATCATTCCTTGTGGGAGCGGCCCCGCCACCAGTGAAGGCCTTGGACTGTGAGAGCCGTACCACCACTTGCCCGCCGGGTGATTTCTCGGTTTTAAGTGTCGGGGCGGGAGGTGCCTTGTGAGGTTGTGGGCTATGGCGTTAGTGGTGGCCTCGGTCATCTTGCCCCTAGCATGCGGCGGGCAGGAGAGGCCGACGCCTGTCCCTACGGCGGAGGTGGTGCACCAGATCCCTTGGGGGGAGCGGGAGGAGGCCATATACCGTGTCCTACGGGGAGAGTCGGTTGTTGGGCGCGGCGTCATCTCTCTGCAGCGAGAGGGGAGGGTGCTCATCATAAGCCAGGATTTCACCGATGCCCGTGGCCGCTTCCGAGACGTGGTGAAGGCCAGTGTGGACGCTGCCACCCTCAGGCCTCAGGTGGTGGAGAGGGTCCTCACGGGCCCTGAAGGGGAACGCCGGTGGCGGGCCCAGTATGAGGACGGCCGGGTGCGCGTCTTCCAGGAATCCGATGGCGATACTCGCACCGATGAGCTAGTGGTCCCTCTTGTGAGCTATGACTCTTGGTCGGATATTGCCCTCTGGCGCACCATGCCCCTGGCCTATGGCTTCCGGGCCTCGTATATGGGCGTGGGCACCGCCATTCTCCGCAAGCCGGCCACTGCCATCATAACGGTGGAGGTGGTGTCCAAGGAGGCTGTCATTGTCCCTGCAGGCACCTTCCAGGCCTGGCGAGTGCAGGTCCGCAACGGCCATGAGGTGCAGACGGTGTGGATGGCCGACCTTCCCCAAAGGCCGGTGGTGCGGTACGACAACGGGACGTACGTCTTTGAGTTGGAGGAACTTCGCTGAATGGCCACCGTGGTGCTCATCTCCCGACATGGCGGGTTGCTGACGGCGGTGCAGCAGGCCCTAACCCTACGTGGGCACCAGGTGGTGGCTGTCTCTAGCCCCCAAGATGCGGCCACCACTGTACTAGAGGTGGAGGCAGATGCGGCTGTCCTATCCACCGATGTGGGCGAGAAGGAGGTGGCCCGTCTGGCACGCTTGCTGTGGGCCCGGTCCCTGCCCGTTTTGTTCTTGGCGGGCCCGGAGGAGAGGTGGTTGCCGGGGGCCCTACCCCTGCGGCCGGGATTGGACGCCGTTGTGGTGCGCCCCTGCCCCAGCGAGGAGGTGGTGCGGGCTCTAGCCCCCTTGCTGGAGGCCAGGGCCCGCTCTGACCTCCTGCCCTTGGGCTCGGCCTACTTCCACCGCCCTTCGCGGGAAGTGAGGGGGCCTGGGGGAGTGGCAACCCTCACCCCTGTGGAAGCATCGCTGGTGGAGCATCTAGCGCGGCGGCGGGGAACGACGGTAGGGGTTAGGGAGTTGCTGCGGGAGGTGTGGGGCTTCCCGGAGGGCGTGGGCTCCTCGGAGCTGGTGCGGGCCCATATGCACAACTTGCGCCTCAAGCTGCGTCAGGTCACAGGTGGGGAGTCAGTCATTCAGACGGTGCCGCGTCAAGGTTACCGCTTGCCTTGAGGTAGTGCGGAGGGCGAGCGTGACGACCCAGGCTGGTCGGGGCGGCCGGATTTGAACCGGCGACCTCCACAACCCCATTGTGGTGCGCTCCCAGGCTGCGCTACGCCCCGACCACACAAGATGCTAGCACAACAACCGCCCTCCATCAAGGTGAGGAGCCGCGGGTCTTCCGGGACAAGACACGGTCGGCATGGTGTCGTGGGCTCATTTTAGGATCAGGTCACCGCCGCCCGTCGCGGTGGCCTCACCATCAGGATGAGGGGTAGCGCCAAGGCGGTCACGCCCATCCCCAGGGCAAAGGCCCCGCTGTAGCTCCCCATCGCCTCGTAGATGACCGCTGCCGTATAGATACCGATGCTGGTGGCACCCGCAGCCAGGGAGAAGATGGTGCCAGCGATGGAGGACAAATAGCGGCGGCCGAACATATCGCCAGCATAGGCAGCGTAGACAGGCCCCGTGGAGCCATACCCCATGCCAAAAAGGACCGCCGAAGGGTAGGTGAGGGCGAGGCTTTTCAAAAGCGATGCCGTCAGCATCCCAAGGAAGCTCACCATCTGCAGAAGGGTGGCCAGCACCAGCGTGGGCCGACGTCCTATCACATCGGAGATGGCGCCCCCCATGAGCCGGCCGAAGGTGGACCCCATGGCGATGGCCGATATGGTGAACGCTGCTTGCCCTGTTGACGCCTTAAGGGAGGTCTTGGCAAAGCTGGGAAGATGCACCACCGGCAGGAAGACCATGGACCAAAAGACGAATAGGAAGGCTGTAAAGAGCCAGAAGGCCTGCGTCCGTACAGCCTCCGAGAGGCGGAAGGAGCAGTCCTCCCCTCCATCCCCCTCGCTGACCATGGGAGCCGCCTTGGGTGAAACGTAGGGCAGGAGGCCCTTGGCCTCGGGGCTCTTCTCCAGGAGGAGCCCAGCCAGGGTGAAGCAGGCTATGAGCCCTAGGCCGTAGATGAGGTAAGTGGAGCGCCATCCCAGCGACCCCAGGAGGGCGGCAGATAATAGGGGCACCGTGAGCTGGCCCAGGCCCGAGCCCGCTGCCGTGAGCCCCACCGCCAGGCCGCGATGGCTCACGAACCACTTGGCCACGGTGGAGGTGTTGGGTACGAAAGCTGTGCTCATCCCCAGGGCCGCTAGCAAGCCATAGGAGAGATAGAAATGCCACAGGTGCCTGGCCCGTGAGGTGAGCAGTATCCCTGCCCCCAGCAGCGCCCCTCCCATCATAACCACCCGCCGTGGCCCCCACAGGTCCGTCAGGCGGCCGCTCAACAGGCTGAAGAGGGAGTAGAGGGCGGAATAGACGGAGAACCCCAGGCTGATGGCTGCGCGGTGGCCGGGCGCTATATCTTCCTCAATACTGGGTAAGAAGACGCCAAAGCTGTACTGGACGCCGTAGCTGGCAAACAGTACCGTGAAGGCGGCGCCAACGACCACCCAGCCGTAGTACAGGCCGCGCCATCTGGCCGAAGCCACATGCATCTCACACCCCGGGCGGAGGTTCCCGCCTGAAGGAGCCAGCGGAAGGCATCCCCCAGCCTCAAACCCTCATCAGCTCCAACGGCTTAGGGGAGCCCCTGGCTTGGATCTCTATGTTAGTGACGGGATAAGGGGAATAACAACCCCGCGCTGGGCTAGCGCTTCGGCCCTACGGTCTCAAGGAGGCTGTGGCAGCCACGGCCTTCTCGCGACGGCCATACCCCGCCGGCACATATGGCGCATTGCCCTAGCATATCCAATCTTGGTCATCACCACTCACCGGGTCAGGATGGGGCGGGCGACCACGATAACCCCATCCTCTTCCTCTCCCAAGGCGCACGCTTGGCCATGTCGCCACAGGATGGCGGTGTAGGCAGCTACCACCGCGTCCAGCTCGTCGTGGGAGAGGAGACGGTCGGGGGCGAGCCCATGCACCCAGCGGGAGAGCCCTGCCTGCAGCCACTGACGGCCCGCGGCGGTCGTCTTTTTCGCAGGGGGGCGCCCTAGGAGGGCCACTTTGCTAGCATAAGGATAGACCTCGATGACCTTCTTACCGGCCCTCTCCAGGGCCTGGCGCTGGGCCATGGCCCACTCCACTAGGGGACGGAGGATGGTGCGCTTGGTAGTCCACATGACCCCCATGCCAAGGCGAGCTAGCGCCCTCTCGGCAGCCCGGCGGGCACTGGGGCCTCTTTGACACCGCCCACATGTGCAGGGAAAGTCTAGACATCCCCATCCCGCAGGGAGGCCAAGGGGTGCATCGATAGCTATCATCTCTGCAGCCAGTTCTTGGGCCAGGGACAGGAGGTCCACATAGCCCTCTTGTCGGCCCAGGCGGAGGAGGCGGGCATCCTCGTCCAGGAGGGCGAAAGCCACCCCGCGGCCGGGGAACGCCGGGTCTACACCTAATACGAAGGTGGCACGGGACATGGGCCATCCCGCCCACGTTTAGAAGAGGCGCTGGACAGCGATGACCCCACCCATGCCCAGGGAGGCCACACCGGCGAACTCTAACACGGCCACCGGTCCCAGCTGGCCGGCCAGGATGTGTTGCGCCATCCCCGTCAGCACGTAAAAGCACAGGAGGAGGAGCACGACGCCAGCGCTGGCGTTCAAGGGCAGGAAGGTCAAGGCCCAAGTGGCCTGTCCCATCACCGTCCCCATGGCCAGCGCCAAGGCCACCGCTCGCATGGGCTGAGAGGCGGCATCGCGCAGGGCCTCCAGGGCCAGAAGGGAGCTCACCAGGCCAGCCGCTGCTGCCCGCGACCACCACCCCAAGGCCACCTGCTCTGAGAGGATGGCCACCAGGAAAAAGAAGGCGGTGACGTAGCAGGCGCTGTGGAGGATGATCCTGGCCCGCAGATATTCAGAAGAGCGGTGGTCTAGGCTGTGGCATTGGGCGTGGACGATGGTGCCCAGGCTTGCAGCCATGGCCAGGGTCACGGGCACCGCCCAATAGCCTTCCACCATCAGCTCCACGAACACCGCCGCGCCCACGGCGAAGAGCACAGGTAGCGTTAGCTGAACAGCGGTATCGTCCAGGCGACGGAGGCGTCCCCTGGAATACGCCCGCAAGATGCCATCGGTGCCAAGAGCGACCAGCAGGGCTAGGATGGCCAGAATCCAGACCTGCGTGGGCTCGATGAGGACATATGCTAAAAGCCCCACCCCATAGACCAGGGCTAATAGAAAGACCCGCTCCCTATGCTCCACCGGCCGCTGGGCCTGTCCCTGCGGGCCGGGGCGGATGGTTACGGACTTCACAGCCCGTCATGTTATTTATCGACGCCCGATCTGTCAACCTCCGCCAGGGCCTCCAGGACCTGGTGCAGCAGGTGGGGCCAGTCTTCTCCCAGGCGGACGGGGTCGAGGCGGAAGGTGGTGGGCCCCACCTCCAGCCAACGCCTGAGGGCAGGAGGGATGGGCGGCAGGGGGCGTTGGTCGGCCATGCGGGCCACGATCTTCCCGCCCTCCAAAGCTAAGGAGCGTATCCCTGCCTGCCGGGCCAGGGCCCGCAAGCGGGACAGGAAGATGAGGCCCTGGGCGGGGGGCGGTAGAGGGCCGAAGCGGTCCTCCATCTCCTCCTTTAGGGCCATCACTGCCTCCACGTGGGGAGCGGTGGCCAAACGTTGGTACAGGTAGAGGCGTTGCCCCATCTGGGGGACGTAATCCTCGGGCAGGTAGGCGGCGATGGGGAGGTCCACCAGCACTTCTTGGGGCTCCGGCGGGGGTGGCTGACCCTGTCTGGCGGCCTGGAGGCGACGGGTGGCTTCGGCCAGAAGCTTTGTATAGAGCTCCAGCCCCACAGCGGCCATGTGGCCGCTCTGCTCGGGGCCCAGGAGGTTGCCTGCCCCCCTGATCTCCAAGTCGCGCAGGGCTACCTGGAAGCCGGCTCCCAGCTCATGGGCCTCGAAGATAGCCTGCAGGCGCCTCTGGGCGGCCTCCGTCAACCTCTCCTGGCGGTCGTAGAGGAGGTAGGCGTAGGCGAGACGGTCGCTGCGCCCAACCCTTCCCCGTAGCTGGTAGAGCTGGGCCAGGCCCAAGCGGTGGGCATCCTCCACGATGATGGTGTTGACGTTGGGGATGTCCAGCCCGGCCTCGATGATGGTGGTGCACACCAGCACGTCCACCTCCTGTGCCCGGAAGGCGTCCATCACCAGGGCCAGCTCCTCCTCGTCCATCTGGCCATGGGCCAAGGCCAGCCGGGCCTCAGGCACCAGCTCCTGGACCCTGCGTAGGGCGTGGGCGATGGTCTGGACGCGGTTGTGGACGTAGTAGACCTGCCCGCCACGGCCTAGCTCACGGCGAATGGCCTCTTTCACCAGGCGGGGGTCATAAGGGCCTACATAAGTCCTGATGGGAAGGCGGGACTCGGGGGGCGTCTCCAACAGGGACATGTCCCGCACGCCTCCTAGCGCCATGTAGAGGGTGCGGGGGATGGGGGTGGCAGAGAGGGTGAGGACGTCTACCTGGCGCCGCAGCATCTTCAAATGCTCCTTGTGGCCCACTCCAAACCTCTGCTCCTCGTCGATGATGACCAAACCCAGGTCCTTGAAGTGGACGTCGGGCTGGAGGAGCCTGTGGGTGCCGATGACGATGTCCACATCCCCACGGGCCAGGGCTTCTATCACTTCCCTCTGTTCTCGCTCCGATATGAGACGGGAGAGCATGGCCACGCGCACGGGGAAGGGCGCCAGGCGGCGGCGAAAAGTCTCCCAGTGCTGTTGGGCCAGGACGGTGGTGGGCACCAGGACGGCCACCTGCTTTCCGTCCATCACCGCCTTGAAGGCTGCCCGCAGGGCGATCTCCGTCTTGCCATAGCCCACGTCACCGCAGACGAGGCGGTCCATGGGGCGTGGGCTCTCCATATCCCGCTTCACCTCAGCGATGGCTGCCAGCTGGTCGGGCGTCTCTAGGTATGGGAAGGAGGCCTCCAGCTCCAACTGCCAGGGGGTATCGGGCGAGAAGGCGTGCCCGGGCAGCACCTCGCGGTCGGCATATAGCATAAGGAGCTCCCGCGCCAGGTCGGTCACCGCCCGGCGGACGCGTTGCTTGGTGCGCTGCCACTCGCCGGAGCCCAGCCTGGTGAGGGGAGGTTCGAACCCGGAGGGCCCAATGTAGCGGGATATGCGGTCCACCTGCTCTACGGGCACCAGCAGGCGCTGCCCCTCGGCGTACTGGAGCTCCAGGTATTCCCTCTCGGTGCCGTTGGTGCGGGAGCGGACCACGCCGGCGAAGCGGGCGATGCCGTGGTCCATGTGCACCACATAGTCACCAGGGCGAAGCTCGGCCAAGGTGGCCTCCAGGGTGAAGTAGCGGCGGGGGAGGGCCCGCCTCTCCTTGGTGAAGCCGAAGATCTCGTGGTCGGTCACCAAGGTTAGGGATGTCTCTTCCAGACGCCATCCACCAGGCAGGGAGCCATGGACCAACACCAGTGGCCCTTCCGCCATGGCGGAAGAGGAAGTCTCCATTCCCTCCTGGGCGAGGAGCTCGGCCAGGCGCGGGGCCTGCTGAGAGACGATGACCGTCTTCTGCCCCCGCCCTCGCCATTCGTGAAGGTCGGCGGTGAGGCGTCGCAACTGCCCCCCATAGTGGGGGAGAGGCGAGAAGGGGAGGTTGTGCATCCCCTCCATCTGCCACCGGTGGAGGGTGATGAGGTGATGGCAGGCCTCCAGGGACTTGAGGATGTGAGATGGCTCGGCAATAGGGGGCGGCAGGCCCCTGGGGAGCTCAGAGGCCAGCTCCCTGGCAGCCTCTCGGGCCCGCTCCTGGGCGTCGGTCAGGGCGGTGGCCACCTCTTGCCATTCGCTCACTACCACCAGGGCATCCGGTGGCAAATGATCCAGCAGTGTGGCCTGAGCTAAGAAGGGGACGTAGAAGTGGTCGCCTTGAAAGCCGCCGCCACAGCGTAGGCCCTCCAGTTCCCGGGCCAGTCGCCTCTGGGCCTCGAAGGAGAGGTGGGAAGTGTCCAGACAGTCCAGCCAGGCGGGCGGGGTGTGGAAGAGGGCCTCTTTAGCCGGTCCTATCTCTACCTCGTCCACCGGCCTGAGGGAACGCTGGGTCTCGGGCTGAAAGTGGCGCATCTCCTCCACTTTTCGCCCCCACAGCTCCAGGCGCACCGGCCACGGCGAGGTGGGAGGGAAAATGTCGATGATGCCGCCGCGGCGGGCCACCTCGCCAGGCCGTTCCACCATGGGGACCAGGGAGTATCCCCATTTGAGGAGTTGGGACAAGAAGCCCTGGGGCTCTAACTCCCCACCCACCCGCACCACCACGGTGTTGGCCTTCAGCTCCGGAGGAGAGATGGTGGTCTGGGCCAGGGCCAGGGCCGAGGCCACCACCAGCACCTTCTCCCCCCGCTGCAGACGTTGGATGGCCAGGAGGCGGGCGGCCACCAGTTGGGGGTCCGGGGGCGTGCGGTCGTATGGGACGGCCTCCCGTGGTGGGAATGGGCAGGTGCGCCCATCATCGCCCAGCCAGGCCTTGAGCTGATCGGTCAGCTCCTCGGCCTGTTGGGGCTTTGGCACCACCACCAACATGGGGCGCCCTAGCAGGACAAAAAGGGCAGCTATAGCCGCCCCTTTGGCCGCCTCCAGGACCGAGATGGCCAGATGACGTCTCTGGGCGATCTCCTCGGTCAGGCGACGCAGAGAGGGGGCGGCGGCCACCGCCGATAGTAGAGGCGATAAGTCCATGGGGCCCTGCCAAGAATATTGTAACAACGCCTCAGCGGTTGTAGATGTTCATGGCCGCCTCCAACCCCCGCGTCACCACTGTCTCCAGGGCTTGGCAGGCCAGCTCGATGGCCTCCTCCAGGCGGGCCTTCTCCTGAGGTGGGGGCACCGAGAGGACATAGGCTGCTATCGCCTCTGGCTCCGTGATAGGGACCCCGTTCCTAGTGGGGCGGCCGATGCCGATGCGCAAACGGGCGAAATCGCTGGTGCCGATGGCTTCCATGATGGAGCGCAGGCCGTTATGCCCGCCATGGCCGCCGCCGGGACGAAGGCGCAGGTGGCCCAAGGGCAGGTCCAGATCGTCGCACACTATTAGAAGGTGTGATGGCTCTAAGGACAGGTGCCGGAGGAGGAGGGCCACGGCGCGACCGCTCTCGTTCATGAAGACGCGGGGGCGAGCCAGGGCCACCAAGGTGCCGCCGATCTCGCCCAGTCCTAGGGAGTAAGTGCG
Organism: Dehalococcoidia bacterium; assembly: GCA_032249735.1. Classification (GTDB taxonomy): domain Bacteria; phylum Chloroflexota; class Dehalococcoidia; order SM23-28-2; family HRBIN24; genus JAVVHA01. The sequence goes on from JAVVHA010000014.1 coordinate 23,445, forward strand.
TTTGGCACGCAGCTCGATGCCGTGGCGGCGTGCTAGGCGGGCCACGCATCTGGCGCCTGCGTTGTGGCGCGTCTCAGCATACTGAGGGCCGGGATTGCCCAGCCCTACCAAGAGCCAACGGGGTGGCATGGGTTTAGGAGTGGTGGCCTCCTTCCGCCAGGGACCGCAGGATGCGTAGGACCTCCTCGCCTGCCCTCTCCGCCTCTTGCCGACTGGGCGTCTCCCCGGCCTGTAGCCGCTCTAAGAGAGGTGCGATGGCCTCTTTTATTCTCGTCTCCACCAGGAAGCATCGCAGGAAGGCCGTGAGGCGGTCGTCTAAAAGTTGGGCCAAGGTGGTGAGCTGGCTGGCCTGCACCACCTTCAGCAGCCGTTCCAAAGTGGGGTCGTAGGCCTGGGAGATGGCCACGCTGGCCAGGGCCTTGGCCAGGCGGGCCATCTGCTCCCCCAGGGCCTGGTCCAGCGCTGCCAAGGTCTCCTCCACCTCCTGCACGGGGGGCAGGGCGCCCAGCTCCAGATGGCATTGGGGGCAGCGAGCGGACATGGGCCCAGGCAGGACGGGCCCCTCCTCTGTGCAGGGGTCCAGATAGCGAAGAAGGGCGTGGTAGCGGGCCAGGGCGGCTGTCCCCACAGGTGGCCCCAGCTCCCGTAGGGCGTCCAGGCGGCGCAACGCCTGCGCCTTGGCGCCCGCCTTCAGCAGGCGGGCTCGGAGCTGGCCCACAGCTGCCCAGTACTGGCGATGGTGGGCTTCATAGGCCGGACGGTAGCGGGCCTGGAAGTGCTCCAGGGCCGCCTTCCCCACGGGCAGGCGGTGGGGCTCCACAGCCACCACCACGTATGACATCTGCTCCCGGGCCAAGGTCCGGTCTAGCTCCAGCTCGTGTTGGGGGGCGGCGGCCTCCGCCAAGAAGCGGCGGGCCTCGGCCACCGCCAAGGCCTCTTCCGGACTCTGAGCTAGGGCCCGCGCTGCGTAGATATCGGCGGCTAGAGCGGTGGCGGTGCCGAAGGTCTTGGCTGCCTCCTTCACCACCTCTTCCTCCCCTTGGCACTTAAGCCAAGATCGCAATCTCGCGAGGGCTGTCGCTAACTCTTCCTGGCCCTGTGGTGGGAGAGAGGCCTGGGCCTTCTCCACCAAGGCCTGTAGTTGACGGTGCACCTCCATAGGCTCCACCGAGGGTGCGGGGTGGGGGGCATATAGGGCCTGGGCCGCCGCCTGCCACCAGCGGCCATGGTCCCACGCCAGCACCAGAGCCTTAGCCACCGCCTCCAACTGCAAGCCCCGCTCAGACAGGGTATGCCGACGCCCCACGGGCAGAGGATAGGGGGCGAAGATGCGCATCCGGCCCTGGATGTAGGGCGAGGCGCCAGCAGCCCATAGGGGCCCCGGCTCAGATAGGGAGGTGCCGGCGAGGGAGGCGGGGGCACACACAACCACCGGGCCAGAAAGCTGCGGCTCCTCCACTAGCGGCTCCTCCAGGACGATGATGCGGAACTCCTCTCCCTCCTCTAGGCGGCCCAGCTCATCTCGCCACCGGCGAGAGGCCACTACGCTCCCTTTTCGCTCCTCCCCGAGGATATCAGTGACTGCTAAAGTCCAAATCCTCTCTTTCGCCCCCATTTTGTGTATCTATAGTATAGGATGATGAGGGCGAAAGAGGGCGGAAAAGCGTCGTCTAAGGGATGATTATGCTCCTTGCCACCTCGCCGCGGCGGAGAGCATCGAAGGCCTCGTTTATATGGTCCAGAGGGTAGACCCGGCTGATGAGTTGGTCCAGCTTGAGGCGGCCCGTCATATACAGCTCCACCAGGCGGGGGATGTCCACGCGGAAGCGGGTGCCGCCGTAGGCGGAGCCGGTGATGGTCTTCTCCATCATAAAGGCGCCGGTGGGGAGGCTCACCTGGGAGCCGGCAGGGGCCAGGCCCACCACGATGGCCATCCCGCCCCGCCTGGCCATGTCGAAGGCCTGACGCATGGTCTCCGGATGCCCTATGACCTCAAAGGCATAGTCCACTCCCCCTGGGGAGATGCGGCGCACCATGGCCACTGGGTCCTCGCGGGAGGCGTTGACCACATGGGTGGCCCCAAACTCCTTGGCCAGCTCCAGCTTATGGTCGAGGATGTCGATGGCGATGATGCGGGCGGCCCCTGCCAGGGCTGCTCCTTGCACCACGTTGAGGCCCACCCCCCCGCAGCCGATGACGGCCACGTCGCTGCCAGGCGGGACCTTGGCTGTGTTGAAGACGGCCCCCACTCCCGTCATGACTCCGCAGCCCAGGAGGGCGGCCCTGTCCAGGGGCATGTCCGGGCGTATCTTGGCCAGGCTTATCTCTGGCACCACGGCGTAGGTAGCGAAACCCGCCACGCAGGCCTCGTGGTATATGGGCTGACTTCCTTGGGAGAGGCGGGTGGTGCCGTCCAGCAGGGTGCCTGTGGCCGTGGCCCGGTTGCCTAGGGTGCACAGGTTGGGGCGCCCCACCAAGCAATAGTGACACTGGCCGCAGGCAGGGACGAAGCTGATGACCACGTGGTCGCCGGGGGCCACGTAGCTTACCCCTTCCCCTACTTGCTCCACTACCCCCGCTGCCTCATGGCCCAGCACGGCCGGGGAGGCTATGGGCACCCTCCCCTCCAGGAAGTGGAGGTCGGAGTGGCAGACGCCGCAAGCGGCGATCTTCACCAGCACCTCCCCTGCCTTAGGGGGTGCCAGATCCACCTCCTCCACCGAGAGGGGCTCATGGGGCCTACGGAACACAGCTGCCCTAATACGCATGGTTACCCGCCCTCCTTATCCCTATCCGTCCACTCCTTTCAAGAAGCGCCAATACCCTATGGCCCGCGCTATGGCCTTGGCTGCCCGACGGAAATCGGGAAACACGGGGATGCCCCGCTCCACCATCTTCTGGCGGACCAGGGCCCCCAGCTCCGGCAAGTGAGAGGGGTGCACCACCGCCGCCAGGGGCTTCGGGCACTGCTCCCGGAAGGAGGCCAGGGACTGGGCCACCACCTCCGCTAGCTGGGGATTTTCCCTCAGGCGGCGTACCAGGAAATTGGTGCCCACCTCAAACACCAGCAAGTCTATGTTCTCGTCATCGGCCAACACCGAGAGGAGCCGTTCCACCTGCGGCATGGAGAGGCCCATGGCTACTGTCCAGCCGGCATCCAGAGGGTTGCGATAGCTACCACCGATGACGGTGAAGAAGGAGGAGAGCTTCTCGTATGAGCGAGGGGAGAGGAGGGGGACATCTAGCCCCTCCCTCTGAAAGGCATCGGTGATGACCACCGATTGGCCCCCCGTCATGGCCACCAGCCCCATGCGCCGCCCGGTAGTGGGGGGCATGAGGAGAAGGGCCTTGCACACGTCCAGGGCCTCCTCCAAGGAGTCCACCTCGATGGCCCCAGCCTGACGCATGGCCGCCCGCCATACATCAGGGGCGGTGGCCAGGGAAGCGGTGTGGGAGAAGGCGGCGCGGGCTCCTGCCTCGGTCATCCCTCCCTTCCAGACCACTACTGGTTTGCGGCGGGTGGCCTCCCGCAGGAGGGAGAAGAAGCGGCGCCCGTCCCTCACCCCCTCCACGTACATGGCGATGACCTCCACCTCCGGGTCGTGGAGGAAGTAGTCCAGGTAGTCGGGCACATCGAGGACCTCAGCGTTGCCGATGCTGGCAGCCTTGGCACATGGCACTCCTTCCTGAGGCCCGAGGAGGGTGAAGTTGATGCAATGGGTGCCGCTCTGGGAGATGAAGGCCACCTTCCCCCCCTCCCCCACCGTCTGCTCGGGGCTGTTGCGCAGGCCGAGGCGGGCGTTGTAGAGTCCCACGCAGTTGGGCCCCACGATGAGGAGGCCGTTCCTGCGGGCTATATCCCCCATCTCCCTTTGCAGCCTGAGGCCCTCCTCCTCGCCTGTCTCGGCGAACCCAGAGGTGAAGAAGGCTACTGCTGCCACCCCCTTCTCGGCGCAGTCGACCACGATGCGGGGCGCCACTTGCCTAGGCACGGAGGCCATGACGTAGTCCACAGGCCCAGGGATATCCTGAAGCCGCAGGTAGTTGGGGAACCCAAGGGCCTTTATGCCCTCTATCTCAGCGGGGTCGATCTGCACGGAATACACGGGGCCCTGGAAGGTGCGTAGGGACTCCAGCCACATATAGCCAATGGCCCGCTTGTCGCCCACCACGGCCACCGCCCGGGGGTTGAAGGCCCGGGCTAGCTGGCTACGGACGTCCGTCATGGTCTAGAGCTCCCCCCGCAGCTCCATATAGAGGCGCTGCACAAGGATATCCAGGCGGGAGGGCTCGGCCCACTGGGCATAGTAGCCACCCACCTTGAGGCGGCGGGCGGCCTCTTGCTCCGGCACCCCCTCGCGGAACATCTTGCGGGCCTCCCGGCGCACCAGGGCTAGGTATTGCCGCATCTCCCGCAGCAACCCCTTGTCCCCCACGGGCCCGTGGCCAGGGACGATGGCCTCCACCTCTAGGTTCTGTACCCGGTCACACACCCTAATCCAACCGCTGACGTGGCAGTGGAAGGGCCCAGGAGTCACATAAAAGAAGGCTACGTCCCCAGCGAACAAGATCTTTTCTTTGGGAAGATACACTAGGGTGTCCCCTTGGGTGTGGGCCCGGCCCAAGTACAGGAGGTGGACCTCCTTGTCGCCTACGTGCACCACCATGCGGTCCTCATAGGTGAGGGTGGGCGGGGTGAGCTGGATCTGGCGAAAGCCCTGGGCGTAGCGGGGCATGAGCTGGGAGAGGAGGTCGATGGGGAGGCCGAACTCCAGCATCTCTCGCCGGCAATTGGCGTGGGCGATGATGGTGGCCTCGCGGAAGAACTGGTTGCCCCCTACGTGGTCGATGTGGAAGTGGGTGTTGACCAGGTAACGCACAGGTGCCCGCGTCGTCCGCCGGATGGCCCGCCGGAAGGCACGGGTCATGCGGGGGATCATGAGGGAGTCCACGGCTAAGGCCTCGCCATCGCCCACGATGAGGCCGGCGTTGCTGACGCCCGTAGCCCCAGTGGGCTGGATGTAGGCGAAAACGCCTGGGGCCAGCTCCTGCAGACCCCCTGGCCAGCGGCGGGGCACGCGTCGCCTGGGCATGGCTCACCTCCTCAAGAAAGGACGATGCGGGCGTCCACCGCCTCTGCCCCATCGGGGCGGGCGAAGACGGGGTTCAGGTCCAGCTCGGCAATCTCCGGGTAGGCCTCCACCAGCTCCGAGACCCTCAGGATGAGGCGTTCCAGGGCATCCAGATCAGCAGGGGGCTGGCCGCGGTAGCCCATCAGCAGGGGGAGCCCTTTGATCTCCCGGATCATCTGGCGGGCGTCCCTTGGCTCCAGGGGCACGATGCGGAAGGAGACGTCCCGGAAGAGCTCCACCAGGATGCCCCCTAAGCCGAACATGATGACGGGCCCGAACTGGGGGTCCTTGCTCATGCCTACGATGACCTCCACGCCAGGGGCAGCCTGCCTTTGGACGGATACCCCCAGGATACGCGCCTGAGGCATGTGTTGACGGGCGGCGGCCGTCACCTCATGGAAGGCCTGAGACACCTCCTCTGGCGTCGTGAGCCCAAGGCGCACCCCTCCCACATCTGTCTTATGGACGATGTCGGGGGAGACCACCTTCACTACTGCTGGCAGGCCCACCTCCCTGGCGGCAGCCGCCGCCTCCTCGGCGGTGGTGGCCAGGCGGGCCACGGCGCACGGGATGCCAGCCTCGGCCAGCACCTGTTTGGACTCCACCTCCGTGAGCACCCGCCGCCCCTCTTCCTGTGCCTTGCGGAAGATATCGGCGATAGTCACCTTGCACCTCGTACCAGGCTGAGATCGCAGCCATAATACGGCGCTAGAATGTGGTAGTCAACAGCCCGTCCTAAAGGCTGTGGGCCGCCCTTGACGGATATGGGCAGAGGTCGGCCAGGGGACATGGTTGGCAGAGGGGGGAGCGGGCGCGGCACAGGTTCCGCCCATGCCTTATAAGGAGCACGTGGAAGGGGAAGACCAGCTCCTGAGGCACCTGGCTCTGCAGGAGCTTCTGGGTCTGGACGGCATCGGCCCTCCAGGGGACGAGCCCCAGGCGACGGGCTACCCGGTGCACATGCGTGTCCACAGGCAAGGCTGGACGGCCCAGGGCGAAGAGGAGGACGCAGGCGGCCGTCTTGGGCCCCACCCCTGGGAGGTCTTCAAGCCAGGCCTGGGCCTCCTCCAGGGGCATCTGGGAGAGGAAGGAGAGGTCCAGGGAGCCGCGTCGCTCCAAGACTTGTGCCAGGAGGGCCTTGAGGCGTTGGGCCTTGATGCGGCCCAGACCCCCCACGCGTATGGCGTCTTCCAGCTCCTCCTGAGGGGCGGCCAGGACATCTCGCCACTCGGGGAACCGAGTCCGCAGGCGCATAAAGGCGCGGCCAGAGTTGGCATCGCTGGTGTTCTGGGAGAGGACGGCCAGGACTAGCTCCGTCAAGGGGTCGCCGTGGGGCCGCCAAGCCGGGCAGCCATAAAGCCCTGAGAGCCTTTCCACCACCAGCTGGGGGGTGAGCACCTCAGCGTATATAGTAAGGCGGGGCTTTAAGGGCGGGCAACTTGGTGGGAACCTGGAGCCGAGGTTACACTGGCTCTGAAGGAGGCGATGATGGCCCGAGAGGTACGCCTGACCCAGATGGCCACCTGCGCTGGTTGAGCGGGGAAGGCCGGAGCGGCCTTCCTGGCGCAGGTGCTGCGCCGTCTCCAGAGCCATATCGCTGCCAGCCCCAGCCTCCTGGTGGGGCTGGCGCCACCCGACGACGCCGCCGTCTATCAGGTGACGCCAGATGCGGCGGTGGTGTTGACAGTGGACTTTTTCGCGCCCTTGGTGGACGACCCTTACGACTTCGGGGCCATCGCCGCCGCCAACGCCATGAGCGATGTCTATGCCATGGGGGGGGAGGTGGCCCTGGCCCTAAACGTGGCCGCCTTCCCCGAGGATATGCCCGAGGAGGTGGTGGCCCGCGTGCTGGAGGGCGGGGCTGACAAGGTGGCAGAAGCAGGGGGCGTCCTGGCGGGTGGCCACACCATCATAGACCGGGAGCCCAAGTATGGGTTGTGCGTCATGGGGTTTGTGCATCCCCAGAAGGTGCTCACCAAGGCTGGGGCGCGCCCCGGCGATAGACTAGTCCTCACCAAGCCTGTGGGCACAGGCATCGTCACCACCGCCGCTAGGAACGGCGAGGCCTGGCCCCACCACTTGCGGGCGGCCGTGGGCTGGATGAAGGTCCTCAACCGCCATGCCATGCATCTGGCCCGTCAGCTCCAGGCCCATGCGGTCACCGATATCACTGGCTTTGGGCTTATGGGCCACGCCTGGGAGATAGCAGAGCAGAGCAACGTTCGCCTCCGCATCTGGGCCAGCAGAGTGCCGGTTCTGCCGGGGGCCCTGGAGTACGCCCGCAAGGGCATCTTCCCTGGCGGCGGGCACCGCAACCTCTCCTACTACGGCCCGCGGGTGGACGTAAGCCCCCAGGTTACCGAGGAGGTGCGGCTCCTCATGTTCGACCCCCAGACCTCGGGGGGGCTGCTCATGGCCGTGCCCGAGTCCCTGCCTAGCTTGCCAGCGGGCGAGCACCTGTGGGAGATCGGGGATGTGGTGGAGGGGGAGGGGGTGGAGCTGCTGCCATAGGTACTCCTCGCCGAGGAGCATATCCTGGGCCAAAACGTCGCCCAGATGATGGGCCCCTAGGCCGCAGAACCCGTTTCAGTCGAGGGCGAAGAAGAAGAGGCCGGGTGCCGCCCCGCCAATGCCTCCTACCTCGGCCACGTTGGCCAGGATGCCCAGGGTCAGGGCGAACCCCGAAAACCCCACCACGTTGGCCACCAGTGATCGGGCCTTCCCTGCCCCACTCACCGCCTCTATTGCCTCTTGGGACAGGAGGACGGTGGCTGCCAAGGGGATGACGGCCAGGGGGATGGCCAAGGGGGCTAGGGCCATAAGCACCGTCAGGGCCATGGGGGCGAAGGCCAGGCCCATGGCGCGGGCCAGGCCATAGAAGGGGACGGTGGTGCCATACCCCAGGGTGAGGACCTGGTAAGTCAAGTAGACCCACAGGGACCAGGCGCCAACCTGCAACAGGCTTCCCATCACCAGGGTGCGGACCAACACCTGCACCCGCTGGCCCTCCATCTGGAAGGCCCAGAAGAGCCAGGAGCCGAGGCCACATAGGAAGCTGGCTACCACCACCGTGGCCAGGCATGGCAGGGTGGCCGCGGGCTGGGCGCTCACTTCCGCCAACACCGCCAGGTCCAGGCGGGCCAGCCTCAGTAGCCACTGCAGAGGGTTTGCCAGCTCCTCTTTACGAGTCCGCATCATCTCCACCTCCCGCAAGAGCCGCGTCCAGGTTAACGCAGGGGTCGTTTCTGGGGAACCCCTGGACGCCTTGGGTACTTAAGGGGGGAGGGGCGAGCCTTGGTTACCACCACCAGGGTGGGATATGGCCCAGGGCCAGGCACCGTGAGGGGGGCCACGTGCACCACTTCCCCTCCCAGCTCCCGCAGAGCAGCGGCTGCCTCCTCTATCTCCTGATAGGCCCTCTCCCCCTTGGGGGAGGCGAGGGCCCCGCCTACCTCCAGAAAGGGGAGGGCTAGCTCCACCAGCACGGGGAGGGGCGCCACCGCCCGGGCCAGGGCCAGGCGGTAGGTCTCCCGGTGTTGGGGGAGATGGGCCACCTCCTCCGCCCGCCCCCAGATGATCTGGACATGCTGCAGGCCTAGCAGAGCCACCAACCGCTTTAGGAACCGCACCTTGCGCCCGTCGGCCTCCAAGAGGGTGAGGGGGAAGTCCCATACCAGGCGAATGGGCAGGCTGGGGAACCCGCCCCCCGTGCCGATGTCGATGACTGCCTCCTCTTCCCCAGCTGGCAGGAGTCCCATGTCCAGAAGACGCCGGCCCAGGGCCAACGACTCCAGGAAGTGGCGCCTCTGCACCCCTTGGAGGTCGGTGACAGACGTCAGGTCGGCGTAGGGGGCGTGTCTTGCCAGCTCCAGGTAGTAGAGCTGGAAGGCCCACAACTGCTCCTGCCCGAGGGATATGCCTAGGGCCTGCGCCCCCTGGCGCAGGGTCTCCATGGAGACGTTGACCGATGGAGCCATCTGCTCCTAAGATCCCATTTTGCCATGGAGCAGCTGATTATCTCTCAGGCGGTGGAGCGTTACCTCTCGACCGTTGAGCGCCCCGAGGAGGTGCGAGGGGCTCTTTCTGCCTTCGCCCGATGGTACGGCAGCGACCGGTTGGTGGGGGAGCTTCGGGGCCCGGACATCGCCCGCTACGTGGAGGAGTTGGGGATGGGAGAGGATGCCCAGCGACGGGCCCAGGCCTTGCGCGATTTCCTCACCTTTCTGCGACGGGAGGGCCTCATCTCCCACAATCTGGCCCAACACGTGCGTCTGCGGCGTGCCCCTCAAGGCGGGGGCATGCCGGCCCAAGAGCTACCCCCTATAGAGCTGACCCCTGAGGGCTACGCTGCCCTTCGGGCAGAGCTGGAGGCCCTGAAGGCTCAGCGTCCCCTCATCGCTGAAGAGATCAGGCGAGCAGCCCTGGACAAGGACTTCCGCGAGAACGCCCCCTTGCAGGCGGCCAGGGAGAGGCAGTCCCATGTGGAGACCCGCATCCGGGAGCTGGAGTCCCTGCTGCGGCGGGCGGTGGTGGTGGAGGCCAAGGAGAGGACGCGCGTAACGCTGGGGTCCACAGTGCAAGTACGGAACCTGGACGACGGCCGCATCCTGCGCTATACCATCGTGGGGCCTGGAGAGGCAGACCCGAAGGCAGGGCGCATCTCCCACTCCTCCCCCATTGGCCGTGCCCTGCTGGACCGGGCCCCAGGGGAGGAAGTGGAAGTGGAGGTGCCGGCCGGGCGCCTCCGCCTGCGGGTGGAGCAGGTTGAATAGGGCGGCCCTAGCCCCTCTCCTCCAAGGGGATGTACTCCAAGTCCATGGGCCCTGTGTAGTGCAGGAGGGGGCGGATGAGGATGTTGTTGCGCATCTGCTCCAGCACTTGGGCGCACCACCCTGGCATGCGGCCGATGGCAAACATGGGTACGAACAGGTCCTCGGGTATGCCCAGCAGGTAGTACACGGCCCCGGCGTAGAAGTCCACGTTCAAGGATATGCCCCTGGCCCGCAGGGGGGAGGTGACCTCAGCTATACGCTCTAGGATGCGGTACCACTTGGGCTGGCCCATCTTCTCCCCCAGGACACGGGCCCTCTCCCGCATATGGCGGGCGCGGGGGTCCTCCACCTTGTAGACGCGGTGCCCCATGCCCATAATGCGCCGCCCCTCCGCTAGGGCGTGTTGCACATACTCCTCCACCCTCTCGGGCTCTCCGATCTCCTGAACCATGCGCATGACAGCCTCCGCCGCTCCCCCGTGCATGGGCCCCTTAAGGGTCCCGATGGCGCTGACGATGGCGGCGTGCAGGTCGGCCCCGGTGGAGACGGTGACGCGGGCAGCGAAGGCGGAGGCATTGGTGCCGTGCTCAGCGTGGAGGATGAAGTCCACATCCAGGGCCTTGGCCGCCTCCTCGTTGGGCGCACGTCCGTGCAGCATGTAGAGGAAATTGGCGGCATGGTTCAGCTCGGGGTTGGGGGCCACCGGCGTCTGCCCTGTGCGGATGCGGTGGTGGGCAGCGACGATGGTGGGCACCTGGGCCGTTAGGCGAATGGCTTTGCGCAGGGTGGCCTCCTCTGAGTTGTCCTCGGTGTCCGGGTCGAAGGCGGCCAGCGCGGATACGGCCGTGCGCAGCACGTCCATGGGGTGGGCACGCTGGACCAAGCGGATGACGTCTATCACCTCAGGGGGTAGAGCCCGGCTCGAGCGCAGGGCCTCGTCCAGGGCAGCCAGCTCCTGGCGCCGAGGGAGTCGACCGTACAGCAGGAGGTAGATCACCTCCTCAAAGGTGGAGCGCTCGGCCAGATCGTGGATGTTGTAGCCACGGTAAAGAAGCTTGCCCGCTTCACCATCGATGAAGCTGGTCTCAGTTGTGTCCAAGACGACCCCTTTAAGGCCGCGGGCGAGCTCGGGGGTGCTGGCAGGCAGGCTCATCCTTGGGACACCTCCTTAGGGTTGTGACCACACCATAGCCTTAGCTTATGGCCGCCATAATTATATGCCCGGCGCCAAGGGAGGGCAAGCATCCCTTGGCCTTGACATGGCCAAGGCCCCAGCTTTAGCCTAGTTTAATGCGAGGTGTACCTTGGAAGACGGTGGAGCTTCTCTCCCTTTTCCAACTGAGCTGCAGGCTCCGGGCCGCCCTCGTTGGCTCCCCCTTGCGCTAGACGTTCGGCACCTGTTGATGGCCACCACCGCCGCCGTATATGCCCTGGTGGTTCTGGGAGGGGTGGTGAGGGCCACGGGAGCCAGCCTCGCCTGCCCCGATTGGCCTCTGTGCGGGGACAGCATCCTTCCTCCTCTGGAGAGGCTAGTCCTCATCGAGTATGCCCATAGGGTTTTGGCCGCCCTGGTGGGGGTGTTGGTGTTGGCTTCGGCGGCGGTGGCCTTGCGGCGGCACCGGCATCGGCGGGCGCTGGTGGTGGGAGCAGTGGCGGCCGTGCCATTGGTGATGGCCCAGGCCCTCATCGGCCGGGAGGCGGTGGAGCAGGAGATGCCCGCCCCCTTGCGGGCGGCCCACCTGGCCATGGCCCTCCTCACCTTGGCCTCCCTCATTATGGCCACAGTGGATGCCTGGCATATGTACCGTCCCAGGTGGGCGTGGGGTCCGGCGCTGGCCGCTCTGGGGGTCCTGGCGCTGAACCTGATGGGGTCCTTCGTAGCCAATTTGGGGGCGGGCCTCGCCTACGGCGATTGGCCCCTCTTCGCTGGTAAGTTGGTGCCCTCCTCCCATCATTTGGGGCAGCTGCACTACGCCCACAGGCTTTTTGCTGCGGCCATGGGAGTTGGGCTTGTGGCCCTCGTGTGGCAGGCGCGGCGCCATGGGCGGTGGGCAATAGGCCTTGGCATATTGGCCCTGCTTTTGTATTTGGCGCAGGTGATGGTGGGGGCGGCCAACGTATGGCTGCGGCTGGCTACGCCTGCGCGCGTGGCCCATCTGGCCTTGGCGGCGGCGGTTTGGGGGGTCTTGGTGGTCATGGCCCTTGGGACCCCGTCGCCTGTAGTTAAGGAGGGGGGTGGGGCCCGTGCAAGGCGCCTTATCGCGAACCGTTAGCCTTTGGCAGATCGTTGGCGCGTACATCGCCCTCACTAAGCCCCGCATCGTCCTCTTGCTGTTGGTCACCGCTATGCCCGCCATGGCCCTGGCTGCCGGGGGATGGCCCGAGGGCGGCCTTATGGCCTCTGTCCTCCTGGGTGGAGCCCTGGCCGCTGGTGGTGCCAATGCCCTCAATTGCTACCTGGAGAGGGATGTGGACCAGGTGATGGAGCGGACGCAGCGACGCCCCATCCCTGCGGGGCAGGTGCGCCCGGGCCATGCTCTAGCTCTGGGGCTGGCCTTAGGGGCCCTGGGGGTGGGAGTGGTGCAGGTGGGAGCAGGGACTTTGCCTGCCGCTCTTGTGCTGGCCTCTTACCTCTTCTATGTGGTGGTCTATACCCTCGGGCTCAAGCGCGCCACCCCCCTGAACATCGTTATCGGGGGGGCGGCAGGGGCTATGCCCCCCCTCATCGGCTGGACGGCAGTGAGGGGTGAGATGGGCTGGCCAGGGGCCCTTATGTTTGGCATCGTCTTCCTATGGACGCCCGTTCACTTCTGGGCGTTATCCCTTCATTATGCGGCCGATTACCGGCGGGCGGGGGTGCCCATGTTGCCCGTGGTCTCGGGGGAGGAGAAGACGCGCCTGTGGATCGCCCTCCATGCCCTGGCCACGGCCCTGGTTTCCCTGGCCTTGCCTTTGGTGGCAGATGTGGGCAAGGCCTATGTGGCAGCCGCCGTAGCCCTGGGAGGGGGGCTTGTGGGGCTCGCCCTCCTCCTATGGCGACGCCCCCATTCCCTATCTCCCCTCACCCTCTTCCATTACTCCAACTTGTATCTCCTGTGCCTCTTCGTGGCCATAGGGGTGGACGCCCTGGCTTTGTGACGGCCGGCACGCATTGACAACAGCCTGGTCATTGTGCCAGATTAGAATTGGAGCAAATTTGAGGCTGGACGCCTTGAGGATAGGCAAAAAGGTTGCCTTCTATCTAGCTATCCTCCTCCCCATATTAGTGCTCGGTATGGCAGGGTGTGGGGTGGAGGCCCCCCAGAACACCTTCTCCCCGGCGGGTGAGGTAGCGGAAAAGCAACGCACCATCTTCTACATGGCCATGTGGCCGGCGGTGGCCATCCTGATAGGGGTGTGGGTGGTGCTGGTGGTGGCGCTGATACGTTATCGTCGCCGTCCTGGGCGCCCCCTGCCCAAGCAGGTTCATGGCAACCCTGTGGTGGAGGTGATGTGGACCCTGGCCCCCTTAGCCCTGCTTTTGGGGCTGGCGGTGCCCATGGTGAGCACCATCTTCCATCTAGGGCGTAACCCTAAGCCCGAGGCCCTGCGCGTGCGGGTCATTGGCCATCAGTGGGTGTGGGAGTTTCAATACCCCACCATCGTGGATGAGAACGGAAAGCCCCTGACCATCCTTGGAACCCCCGATCGCCCCCCTGAGCTGCACGTCCCGGTAGGAAGGGAGATCGCCCTGGAGATCACATCTGCTGACGTCATCCATAGCTTCTGGGTGCCCCGCCTTGGCGGGAAGATGGACGCCATCCCTGGGAAGTTCAACCACATGTGGCTTGTCATCAACGAACCAGGGGTCTACCCAGGGCAGTGTGCTGAGTTCTGTGGGCTCCTCCACGCCGATATGCGGCTGCTAGTGGTGGCGCACGACAGTGAGGAGGACTTCCAGCGCTGGGCCCAGGAGATGCTGGCCCGGCAGTCCAAAGGAGGCGGATGAGGCATGGCTACCATTAGCCAACCTGTAAGCGTCCTGGAGGCCCTGCGGCGGGTAAGGCAGGAGGCAGCCACCTACCGCGGGATATGGAGCTGGATAGCGACGGTGGACCACAAGCGCATAGGCGTTCTTTACGGGGTTACGGCATTTCTCTTCCTCTTGGCAGGGGGCATCGAGGCCCTCCTCATCCGCCTGCAGCTGGCCACTCCTAACGGGAAAGTGGTGAGCCCTGAGGTGTACAACCAGCTTTTCACCATGCATGGGACCACCATGATCTTCCTGGTGGTCATGCCCATGGCTGCGGCCTTCTTCAACCTGATAGTGCCCCTCCAGATCGGTGCCAGGGACGTGGCGTTTCCGAGGCTTAACGCCTTTAGCTACTGGACCTTCTTGATGGGTGGCCTGTTGCTGCACGCTAGCGTCCTTGCTGGCGGCGCCCCCAATGGTGGCTGGTTCGGCTATGCTCCTCTCACCGAGTTCCCTTATAACCCAGGCCACGGCATCGACTTCTGGGCCCTGGGGCTGCAGATCCTAGGGGTCTCCTCCATGGCCGGCGCCTTCAACTTCATCGTCACCATCCTCAACATGCGAGCGCCGGGCATGAGCCTGTTCCGGATGCCCGTATTCGTCTGGATGACCCTGGCCACCGCCTTCCTCATCATTCTGGCCATGCCAGTCATCGCCGTGGCCCTCTTCCAATTGGAGTTCGACCGTCTGTTTGGGGCCAACTTCTTCAACCCCGTCAAGGGAGGGACGCCACTGCTATGGCAGCACCTGTTCTGGATCTTCGGCCACCCCGAGGTCTATATCCTCATCTTGCCGGTGATGGGCATCATATCGGAGGTGCTGCCCACCTTCTCCCAGAAGCCCCTATTCGGTTACCCCTTCGTGGTGTTTTCGGGAATAGCCATCGCCTTTATGAGCTTTGGGGTTTGGGCCCACCACATGTACACCACCGGGCTGGGGCCCATCGCTAACGCTGCCTTCGGGGTGAGCACCATCCTTATCGCCGTGCCCACAGGGGTGAAGATCTTCAACTGGCTAGCCACCTTATGGGGCGGGAACATCAGCCTGCGCCCCCCCTTGATGTTCGCCGTTGGGTTCATCGCCATGTTCGTCATCGGGGGCCTGACGGGGGTCACCCACTCCATGGTTCCCTCCGACTACCAGCAGCAGGACACCTATTATGTGGTGGCCCATTTCCACCAGGTGCTGTTCGGCGGCGCCCTGTTTGGACTCTTTGCCGGCATCTACTATTGGTTCCCCAAGTTCACAGGTCGCCTGCTCAACGAGAAGCTGGGCCAGCTCCACTTCTGGCTCATGTTGTTGGGGTTTAACCTCACCTTCCAGCCCATGATGATCCTGGGGCTCATGGGGATGCCCCGCCGCATTTATACCTACCCCCAGGGCATGGGATGGGACGAATGGAACCTGTTGGCCACCATCGGCTCCTTCGTCATCGCCCTCTCGGTACTGGTCTTCATGGCTAACGTGGTGGTGAGCCTACGCCGGGGGGAGGAGGCGGGGGCCGACCCGTGGGACGGTCGAACCCTGGAGTGGAGCATCCCCTCGCCGCCACCGCCGTACAACTTCCGCCACATCCCTGTGGTGAGGGCCAGGGACGATTTCTGGCATCGCAAGTATGTGGAGGGGCCGGAGGGGAGGCCAGTGCCGGTGGTGGCTGGCGGGGCCCATGATGAGCACGGGCAGCAGGAAGATGAGGAGCATATCCATTTGCCCTCTCCCTCCTATTTCCCCCTCATCTGTAGCCTGGGGTTCCCCATCTTTGCCTTGGGCTTCATCTTTAAGGACTACGCTCTGGTGGCGGCGGGGGCCGTGGTGATCCTGTACGGGATCTACGGATGGGCCCTGGAGCCGGCCACGGAAGGATGAGGAGGTGGCCAAGTGACGCACCAGCCCCGACTAGCAGAGACGACCCTAGAGACGGCCACTGGGCTGGACAACCGGAAGCTCCTCATGTGGCTCTTCTTGGCCTCCGAGGCCGTCTTCTTTGGCTCCCTCATCGCCACCTACCTCCTCTACAGGGGGCAGAGCCTGCAAGGCCCTTATCCTGGGGACGTGTTCAACATCCCCTTCACGTCCGTCTCCAGCTTTATCCTGCTCATGAGCAGTGCCACCATGGCCCTGGCGGTGGGGGCTGCTCACCGTGGGCAACTCCACCAGATGCGCACGTGGCTGCTAGTGACACCTCTTCTGGGCATCTCCTTCTTAGCGGGCCAGGCCTTCGAGTTCACTGAGTTCTACCGCAAGGGCCTCACCCTGAGCTCCAACCTCTTCGGCACCACCTTTTACGTGCTGACAGGGTTCCACGGGGCCCATGTCTCGGTGGGGGTGATTATACTGTTGTCCCTGTGGGCGGCGGCCATGCTGGGGAAGATAGGGCGGCATAACGCCATCAACGTGGAGCTAGCGGGCCTTTACTGGCACTTCGTGGACATCGTCTGGATCGTCATCTTCACCTTGGTCTATCTGCTGGAGCCGTTGTAGGAGGGGAAGATGAGGCTGGCGGACCTGCGCGGGGTGGCAGCACGGCCACAGGAGCGAGAAGAGATCCATAAGGGCGTCCACCCCACCTTGGCCGATTACGTGCGGGTAGCGGTGGCCTTGGCTGTGGTCACCTCTTTGGAGGTGGCCATCTATTACTTGGAGGCGTTGCGCGGTGTGCTGGTGGAGCTCTTCCTGGCTCTCTCGTCCATCAAGTTCATGCTAGTGGTGATGTGGTACATGCACCTGCGGTTCGATAGCCCCATCTTCTCCTTCCTCTTCGCCTTTGGCGTGGCGGTAGCCATCGCTGTTTTCATCGCCACCCTGGCTACTATGGGGGCGGGGTTGTTGTGAGGGGGGGACGGATATAGCGTGCCTCTGCTGCACATATCCGGCGGGCTCTTCCGTCTGACCATCGGCGACTGGGTATCACACCCCGAGGCCATCGTAGGCTGCGTCGTCCTCTTGGCCCTGTACTATTACGCGGTGGTCTACCTGCGGCCACGGGTGTCCGACGCCGGGCGGGTGCGGCGCCTGCAGGTGGTCTTTTTCGTGCTGGGGGTGTTGAGCATCTACTTGGCCACCTCCACCCCTTTAGACGATCTCTCCGAGCTTTTGGTGAGCGCCCATATGGCCCAGCATGTCATCCTCACCATGGTGGTACCGCCCTTGGTGATAGCTGGTGTGCCTGGTTGGCTTTGGGAGTGGCTGCTGCGGGCCTTCCGGTTGGAGGGTGTGGCGCGGCGCATCCTCCACCCTCTCATGGCCCTTGGCATCTTCAATACCGTCCTTCTCATGACCCACTTGCCACCGACGGTGCGTCTACAGGTGGAGAACAGCTGGTTCCATCTGGCCGCCCATGCCCTCTTGGTGGTGGCGGGGCTGGTGATGTGGTGGCCAGTTCTGGGCCCCGTCTCTTGGCTTCCCCGCCTTTCCTACCCCATGCAGATGGCCTACCTCTTCGTCCACTCGCTAATCCCATCGGTGTTGGCTTCGTTTTTGACCTTCTCCGACCGGCTGGTGTACCCCTTCTACGTCCAGAGGGTGGCTCTGTGGGCCCTTTTCTGCGGCACCCCCTTCTCCCCTGTGCACGATCAGCAGATCGGCGGGCTGGTGATGAAACTGGCACCGGCTCCCATCCTCTGGGGCTTTATAGCGGTGGCCTTCTTCCGCTGGTATCAGGAGTTCGAGGCCCGGGAGCGCGGCCCCTCCTGGGAGGAGGTGGAGGCGGAGCTCAGGCAGCTGGGCTTAAGCGGGCCTCAGGACCTCCCTAGCGGGCGATGAGGTCGCCCGCCATCTGGACAGGGTGGATATCGCACCGGAAGAAGTATTTGCCCGGCGGCACGTTGACGGTGATGGTGTTCTCACAGGGCCCGGTGCATAGCTCGCCCACCGCCAGGGCCTCCTTGGCCTCCTTGGTCTTGTAGGCGGCGACGTTATGGGGAACGCCCGTATCCTCGTTGATGAAGCGGATGGTGACGTCCACATTGGCTGGTATCTCTAGGGTTTTGCGGTCGAACTTCAAAGTGGGGACGGCCTTGATGACTACTGAAGGGCCCCCAGCGCCAGGCTGCGGGCCAGAGGTGGCGGCGGCCGGGGGCTTTTCGGCGACAGCGGTGGTCACCTCCCCGCCCTCCTGATGGACGGCGGCGCCAATGGCCCCCGCTAAGATGCCCAAGAGGGCCACGGCCGCGATCCCCCCCACCTGCCAGGCCCGGATGCGGGGCCTGGTGGCCACGAACCAGCCTACCCCTAGGATGAGGGCGGAGATGCCCAAGGCCAGGGGAGTGGCAGCGTCCACATCCCCCACCTTCCAGTGGGCCAGCTCCAAATAGATGCGGGACAGGCCATAGATGACCAGCACGGCGAAGAGAAAGACGCCTGCTGGCAGCAACAGGGGCAAAACGGCGCGCTCCCGGACAGCTCTCTCTGCCTCCAATTGGCGCCACCACTCCTCGCTGCGCAGGGCCTCCATGTCCACCACTTGCAGGCTCCCCGGGACCAGAAGGTGGCGGAACTCCTCCAGGATGGACGCCACGGTGGTCTGGCCTGTCTCGTAGTCTATGAGGCTCTGGTCATCGGCCCAGCGTGTCTCCACCACCAGCTGCACGTTGCCTTGGCGGTTGATGGACCGTACCACCCGCATGTCGCGGAACCCTGGCTGCCTCTGCAGCTCCTGGCGGTGCCGGTCCAGGCGGTCAAGCAGGCCCCCGGGCTTGAGGGCCTCCTCCAGGCGATCGGCAGGCATCTGGGCTAGCGTTAGCTGCACGTACTCCATCGCTTTGTCACCTGAAAAAAATTAAGAGAGGTTATCGTTGGATGGACTCTCAGCTTCCATTCTAGCGAGGGGTGCAGCTTAACATCAAGCAAGGCCCCTGGCCTTGACCCTAACGGTAGGTGGAGATAGCATATCCGGCGGCGTGCTTTGGGGAGGTGACCATGGCTCAAAGGGCGTATGGTAAGCCGTTACCAGTGCCCAGCCCAGAGACAAGGCCCTTCTGGGAGGGGTGCAAGAGGCATGAGCTCTGGCTCCCCTACTGCCCTCGCTGCCAGCGCTTCTTCTGGTACCCTCGCGACTTTTGTCCCCGTTGCTTCTCCTGGGAGGTGGAGTGGCGAAGGGCCAGTGGCCGGGGCAAGGTCTATACCTTCGCCATCCACTACAGGGCCTTCCACCCGGCCTGGGAGAGGGAGGTGCCCTTCGTCACCGCTATCGTCGAGCTGGAGGAAGGGGTGCGCCTCTACACGCAGCTGGTAGGTGTGGAACCCGATCCAAAACACATCCGCTGTGACATGCCGGTGGAGGTGGTGTTCGAGGACGTAAGCGAGGAGATAAGCTTGCCCAAGTTTCGGCCCGTGGCTCAGGAGGGTGGCCAGCCATGAGGGAGCCCATCTCTGCCCTGGACAAGCTGGACATTAGGGAGAAGCGGGAGATCTTCCGGCGGGTGGCCATCGTGGGGGTGGACGAGAGTGACGAGATAGGCATTGTGCCGCACAAGTCCGCCCTCCAGCTGCACGCTGAGGCCGCTCGCAACGCCCTGGCCGACGCCGGCATCGACAAGTCGGAGGTGGACGCCGTCCTCACCAGCTCAGCGGGGGCTATGTCCAGCGTCCAACTGGCTGAATATTTGGGCATCGTGCCCATCTACACAGACTCCACCATGACGGGGGGTTCCTCCTTCGCCATCCAGCTGGAGCACGCTGCCCTAGCCATCGCCACCGGCATGTGTCGGGTGGCCCTTATCACCCACGGGCAGACTGGCTACTCGGACCGGTTACGGGGAGTCGAGCGGCCATCTGGCGACCCTTGGTTCCCCGCTCGCCAGCTGGAGGCCCCATACTATGTGGGAGGGCCTGTGGGCAATTACGCCCTGGCCTGTATGCGCCATATGTACCAGTACGGCACCACCCATGAGCAGCTGGCCGAGATCGCCGTCGCCACCCGTAAGTGGGCCCAGCTCAACCCCAAGGCCCTTATGCGCGAGCCCCTTACCATCGAGGACGTCCTCTCCTCCCGGTGGGTGGTCTACCCCTTTCACATTTACGACTGTTGCCTCGTGACGGATGCTGGTGGGGCGGTGGTCCTCACCAGCGCCGAGCGGGCCCGCGATTGCCGCAAGCGGCCAGTCTGGGTCCTTGGGGCGGCCACTGCCCATACCCACCTGACCATCTCCCAGATGCCCGACCTGACGGAGACCCCGGCCCGCATATCTGGGCCCAGGGCCATGGCTATGGCGGGCGTTGGCCATGAGGACATCGACGTGGTGGAGGTTTACGACTCCTTCACCTACACGGTGTTGGTGACCCTAGAGGACCTGGGCTTCTGCGCTAAGGGGGAGGGTGGGCCCTTCGTCTCTGGCCAACGCACCGCTCCTGGGGGCGACTTCCCCCTCAACACCAATGGTGGTGGCCTCTCGTATACCCATCCTGGCATGTATGGCATCTTCCCCATCATCGAGGCGGTGCGGCAGCTAAGGGGGGAGTGTGGGCCGCGGCAGGTGCCAGGGGCCAAGGTCGCCCTGGTGAACACCACTGGCGGCACCCTGTCCGCTACGGGGACCTTGGTGCTGGGCGTGGAGTGACATGATCATCGACCTCCATGCCCACACCCGTCCTTTTTCCTACGACAGCCAGTTGGGTCCCGACGAGTTGGTGGAGGCGGCCAAGGCCGCTGGCCTCGATGGCATCTGCCTTACCGAGCACGACCTCTTCTGGGATCCCCAAGAGGTGGCCCAGCTCGCCCGCCGCCACCGCTTCCTGGTCATCCCTGGCGTGGAGCTGAACACCGAGCGGGGGCACGTGCTGGCCTTCGGGCTCCGCCGCTATGTTTTGGGGATGGACCGGGTGGAGGTGTTGGCGAAGATAGCACAGGCGGAGGGAGCGGTGCTAATTGCTGCCCATCCTTACCGGCGTCAGGCCCCTTGGCGCCGCAACGACCCCCGAGAGTGGGAGGAGGCGGTGCAGAGGGCCCTGGCCAACCCTTGTTACCGCATCGTATGTGCCATGGAGGGGCTCAACGGGCGAGGTGGTGAGCTGGACAACCGCTTCTCACAGGAGGTGGCCCTCCGTCTGGGGTTGCCCCAGGTGGGAGGAAGCGATGCTCACGCCCCCCAGGACGTGGGGCGGTGTGCTACCGAGTTCTTCCGCCCCATCAGTGGCCTGGCGGACCTGATAGAGGAGCTGCGGGCCGGCCGCTTCCGGCCCGTGCGGCTGGACCATTTGACAGGGTAAAGGGCATGATGTATCCTGCCATCGGCGATATACCGATTATGGGCGGGAAAGGAGGAGGCCATGACGCAGCCGTCTTCTGTCATCACCGATGAGATGCGTTCCTATATAGGCAAGGAGTCGGGGCCGGTGGTGGTGGAGGTGGATAAGAGCGCCTGTCGCATGTTCGCCCGCGCTGTGGGCTATACCGACCCCGTCTTCTATGACGAGGAGGAGGCCAAGAGGCGTGGATACCGCAGCATCCCTGCCCCGCCAGGGTTCTTGGGCCACGTAGTCTATAACCCCGCCCGGCCGGAACAGAGGCTGGACTACCTGCCCCCCTTCAAGACCCCCTTTACCCGTATCCTCAACGGCGGCACCGATATCGAATACCTGGATGACATCTGCGCAGGCGATGTGCTGACCGTCACCCGCAAGGTGGTGGACATACAGGAGAGGCAGGGGCGTCTGGGCCCCATGCTCATCGTGGTGAGCGAGTTCACCTACCGGCGAGGGGAACAGGTGGTGGCCAAGTTCCGTGGCACCCTGATCCAGTACTAAATAGGGAGGGAGCTATGGAGCAGAAAGTGTACTTCGAGGACGTGCAGGAAGGTCAGGAGGTGCCCACCCTCACCATGCACTGCGATTCCCAGCGCTTGGTGATGTGGGCGGCAGCCTCTGGCGACTTCTACCAGATCCACTACGATAAGGACTTCGCCCAGGCGACGGGGCTTCCTGAGCGTATCGTCCATGGGGCCCTTAAGCATGCCCTTCTAGGCCGCATGCTCCACGAATGGGTCGCTCCCCGGGGGCGCGTCAAGCGGCTGGCAGTGCAGTACCGGGGGATGGACATGGTGAACGAAGACGTCATCTGTAAGGGTGTGGTCACCAAGAAGTACCGGCAGGACGGGGAGAACATCGTGGAGCTGGAGGTGTGGACGGAGAACCCGCAGGGGCAGAAGACCACCCCAGGGACAGCCATCGTTACCCTTCCTTCCCGCGAGGGATAACACCTATAGACCAAAGGAGGAGCCATGGGCTGGCTGGACGGCAAGGTGGCGGTGGTCACCGGTGCCGGCCGAGGCATCGGGAGGGCCATTGCCCTCATGATGGCGCAAGAGGGGGCCAAAGTGGTGGTCAACGACCCGGGCGTGGGGCCCGACGGGATAGGCCACGATCGGGGCCCCGCTGACCAGGTGGTGGAGGAGATAAGGAGTGGTGGTGGGGAGGCGGTGGCCAGCTATGAGTCGGTGGCGGACTTTGAGGCTGCGGGGCGGATCATTGGCAAGGCGGTGGAGGCCTTTGGGCGCATTGACATCCTGGTGAACAATGCGGGCATCCTACGGGACCGGATGGTGTTCAACATGACGGAGGAGGAGTGGGATGCTGTCATCGCCGTGCATCTGAAGGGGACGTTCAACTGCACTCGGCATGCCTCTGTGCTTATGCGCCAGCAACGGTTCGGGCGCATCATCAACGTATCCTCCATATCCGGTCTGAGGGGCAACTCTGGCCAGGCCAACTACGGGGCGGCCAAGGCAGGGATCGCTGGCTTCACGCGGGTGGTGGCCCGCGACTTGGGCCGATATGGCGTTACGTGCAACTGTGTGGCACCGCGGGCCCTTACACGCCTTACCGCGGGCGTACCTGTCTTGGCGGAGGCCATGAAGGAGCTGAAGCCGGAGCACATTGCGCCCATGGTCTGCTATCTAGCTAGCGATGCCGCCTGGAACATCAACGGCCAGGTCTTCCTGGTGTACGGGGGGACGGTGGCCCTTCTGCACCATCCCCTGCCATGGCGGACCATCTTCAAGCCCGGGATGTGGACTTACGAGGAGATCTCTAGGCTCATGCCAGTGCTCCTGGAGGGGACCCGCAACCCAGCACCCCCTCCTGAGGACTTGGAGATCCCTGGGCGCCCCCGCAAGCAGGGGTAGCAAACACAGAGCTCAACGGGGAGGTCAAAGGTCATGGGCGACAGGCTCAAGGATCGGGTGGCGGTAGTCACCGGTGCCGGCCGGGGCATCGGGAGGGCCATCGCACTGGCTCTGGCGCGAGAGGGTGCCAAGGTGGTGGTCAATGACCCGGGCGTGAACGTGGACGGCACCGGATTCGACCAAGGCCCCGCTGACCAGGTGGTGGAGGAGATAAGGAGTGGTGGTGGGGAGGCGGTGGCCAGCTATGAGTCGGTGGCGGACTTTGAGGCTGCGGGGCGGATCATTGGCAAGGCGGTGGAGGCCTTTGGGCGCATTGACATCCTGGTGAACAATGCGGGCATCCTACGGGACCGGATGGTGTTCAACATGACGGAGGAGGAGTGGGATGCTGTCATCGCCGTGCATCTGAAGGGGACGTTCAACTGCACTCGGCATGCCTCTGTGCTTATGCGCCAGCAACGGTTCGGGCGCATCATCAACGTATCCTCCATATCCGGTCTGAGGGGCAACTCTGGCCAGGCCAACTACGGGGCGGCCAAGGCAGGGATCGCTGGCTTCACGCGGGTGGTGGCCCGCGACTTGGGCCGATATGGGGTCACCTGCAACGCCATCGCCCCGGGGGCCATAACCCGCATGACGGCTGGGCTGGCAGAGCTGAGGGCCCAGCGGGGGGCGCCTTCTGAGCCGTCCATGCCTCGTCTGGTGGAGATGACGCCGGAGCATGTGGCGCCTCTGGTGGTCTATCTGGCCAGCGACGAGGCGTGGAACATCAATGGCAAGATCTTCCACGTGGCGGGGGGCTACATATCCCTGGCCTTCGAGGAGCTGCCCAGGCATCAGATCACCAAGGACGGCATGTGGACCATCGAGGAGCTGGCGGACCTGGTGCCCCGCTTCCTCATGCAGGATGTGCCCAACCCAGCGCCACCGCCTGAGGACCTGGAGATTCCTGGGCGTCCCCGCAAGGCCAGCTAGGGGGCGGCGAACGTCTCCCTGTGCACCTCCATCACTACGAAGGCGTGGCCGTTACGGAAGGCGGTGCCGCAGGGCACGAATCCCGCTTTGCGGAAGGCCCTTTGTGCCCGCACGTTCCAGGTCAGGGTGTGGAGATAGAGGCGACGTAGCGAGGTGGCCCGGAAGAGGTGATGGACAATGGTCTCCACGGCATCGCTGCCGTAACCTCGGCCCCAATATTCTCGTAGGCCGATGCTGATGCCTAGCTCTGCCTCCTGGCGCCAGCGGTCCACGTTGTAGTACATGATGTTGCCGATGCGTCTGCCTTCCTCGTCTTCGATGGCTAGGTTGCGCAAGGCGGCGTCGGTGAAGCGCATGTCCAGCTCCCAGGTACGGGCGTAGTCCTGGAAGGGCATGCGAAGGGGAGGCGCGGCATCGTAAGCGGCTAGCTCCTCGTCCGCCCGCCAGGCGTAGTCCTGGACCACATCGGTCATGCGCTTACGGCGTAGGATGGTCCTCCTCCCCCTGGCCACCACGTCGTCCTTGGGGGTGAGCATGGCCCTCCACCTCCTCGATGAGCCTCTGGGCCTGGCGCACTACCTCCGCCTCGTTGGGATAAGTAAGGCGTTGTATCGCTTCCTCAATAGGCACCCACTCCACCCGGTCGTACTCCCAGTCGTGCTGCTCGACGCTGCCGCCTGTGGGGACCATCAGGTAATGGTGGACGCGCTTATGGACCCGCACCTTCTCCTGGGGACGCACAAACCAGTACTCGATGGTGCCTATCTTGGCCAAAGGGCGTACCTGGAGCCCTGTCTCCTCTGCCACCTCCCTAGCTGCCGTCTCCTCCAGAGATTCGCCCGGGGCGGGGGTGCCCTTGGGCAGGCCCCACACCCCGTCCTTGGTGCGGCCACATATGACCACCTCGATGCCTTGGGGGCCGCGGCGGTATACCACGCCGCCTGCCGAGACGGCCTCCTCTATGGGCATGCCGGGCTTGCGGCGCCTACTCATCGATGATGGAACCTAAGGCGAAGGGGTCTTCCTGGAACCCCAGCTCGGCCAGGGCGGCGGTGACCGCTTCCCTTATGGCCGGTGAGGGATCCGACCGCAGGGAGAGGAGCAGCTCCTTGGCCTCGGGGCCGCCGATCTGGCCCAAAGCGGCGATGGCTGCCTGGCGGACCTCCATGTCATCGTCTTCCAGAAGAGGAGCTAGGTGGGGCACAGCTTGGGCGTGGCCGATGGCGCCACAGGCCAGGGCTGCCTCGTACCGACACTCGGGGTCCTCGCTCTGAAGCTCCCGCAAGAGGATGGGTAGCCACCGGGAGTCAGCGCTTCGCCCCATGGCGTGGATGGCGGCGATGCGCAAGCGATAGTGGCCGCTCTCCAGGGCTTCGCTGATGGCCTCCCGCACCCACGGGAGCTCGCCCATGGGCCCCATGGCCTCCAAGGCCCTTGCCCGCACCTCCGCCGGCTCCCTGGGATCTTGGGCCACCCGGCGCAGGGCCTCCTCGATGGGCCGGAAATGCCTCTCATGCAGCTGGCCCATATGGAAACGGAGCACGAACTGCCCCAAGACCAGCGCTGCCTCCGCCCGCACCACCGGGGCAGGGTCGGCCTCCAATAGGCGCAGGAGCTTGGGGATGAGGTCCCTGCCCTCGTATTCCCAGAGGCCACGCACGGCCACCGCCCGCACCTCCGCGTCCTCGTCATCCAGGGCCAGCAGGAACACGGAGTGGAAGTTCAGGTCCAGGTTATCCTCCATGAGATGGTAGAGCATACGTACCACAGAGCGCCGCCTCTCCAGGGGGACGCGCGGCCAGATGTGGGCCAGCTCCTCTTGCTGGGCCTCCGAGAGGTAGGAGAGCTTAGCTAGCTGGGAGGCCTTGGGAGGCCTTGGGCTCTGCAGGATCTCTTGCCAGGACATGGCTCTTACGGATTGGCAGCCACGCTGAGGGCGGTGAAGGCTATGGGCGGCACCAGCAGCCCACCTCCTACCCACCGCGGCCTGCCGCCGATGGCTAACACCCTCTCCTTGAGGAGTTGGTGGACGTTGCCAGCCACTACTGTATCCTTAACTCGCCCCACCACTTCTCCCCTCTCTATTTTATAGCCCAGCAGGACGTTACCTGAGAAATCGCCGGCCATGACGTTGCCCTGGCCGGCCCCCATGAGCTGGTCCACCACGAGCCCTTCGTCCAAAGAAGCGATGATCTCCTCCAGGCTCCCCTCCCCTGGCTCCACCACTAGACAAGAAGGAGCGATGGAGGTCTGGCCGGCGGGGGTCCGGTAGCCATGGCCCGTCGGTTGGGCCCCGGCCATGCCAGCGGTCTGGAGGTCGTAGAGGAAGTGGCATACTCTCCCTCCCTCCACTAAGGGGAGGCGGCGACTGGGGATGCCCTCATCGTCGCATATGCGGCTGGCCGGGCGGTAGGGCAGTGTGGGGTCGTCCCAAATGGTAAGGCGGGGGTCGTAAGCTTTGTGGCCCAGCAGGTGGGCCAGGGGGGACTGCCCCTGGTGGACCAGACGTCCGGAGAAAGCCAAGGTCAGGGGGGCCACGAGGGCGCTGGCCACCCCTAGAGGGGTGAAGACCACCGGCAGCTCACCGGTGCGCACCCGGGCTGTGTGTCGCGCCCAGTGGAGCTGGCGTTTCACCTCTTGCACGATGTCCATCACGTCTCCGATAGGCTGGCAAGAGGCCTTGGCATCGCCCACGAAGAGCATGTCGGTGCCCCGCACCAAGGTCCCGTATAGGCCCACGGAGAAGACGGTTCGCCGGTAGTGAAAACGGCCACCACGGGAGTTGAGGCCCATGACCTCCTGGACGGTACGGCGCACGCTAGCCTCGCACACCAATCCCTCCTCCTCTGCCTGCACAGCGGCGATGAGGCCTTCCCCAAGGCGCACCATCTCCTCTAGGGTTGTGGAGGGGACAGAAGGGTCATAGGTGGGCACATCCGGGTAGGACTGAGGAGGAGGGAAGTGGAGGTGGGCTTGGGGCCCATACCGGGCTGACTCCAAGGCCATCTCCACCAGCTCGTCCAGGCCCTGGGGATGACTGGAGGCAGCAGCCCCCAAATGGCCATCAGCTACCACCCGCAGGGCCACGCCCGCTATCTGCCGTGCGGTCACCTGCTTCAGGCGGTTGGCCTCGAACAGGACAGGGATCTCTTCGGCCTCTGAGTAGAAAACATCCGCCTCCTCTGCCCCGCGGCGGAGGGCCAGATCGATGAGCCTCCCTAGGGCCTCATCCTTCTTCATATCACACCTCTGACGTTACCATGGACGGCATTTGGGCACTATGGACAGGTCAGCTCAGGCGCGCAAGCGCATCCCCTACCTCTCGCTTACCACGCACCGGGTGATGCGGATATGGGGGGAGCCGTTGGACACCGGCAGGGGCATCTGCCCCCCCTTGCCACAGCCACCGCCTTGGTTGAAGGCCAGGTCCTTGGCCACGGCGTCTATGTTCATGAGAGTCTCGAAGACGTTACCACTGAGCTTGACGGGACGCAAGGGCTCGGCGATGCGTCCGTGACGGATCATGTAGGCCTCCCCAGCCGAGAAGGTGAACATCTCCATACTGGTGGTGCCGCCATACCAGTTGCAGGCGTAGACACCCTCTTTGATATCGGCCAGGAGCTCCTCCAAGGTGGCCTCTCCGGGCTCGATGTAGGTGTTGGTCATACGGACGATGGGTGGGAAGCGGTAGTCAATGGCGCGGGCGTTGCCAGTGGGCTGCTCCCCCATCTTGGCCGCCGTCTCCCGGGAGTGGAGACGCCCCACCAGGACCCCTTCGCGAATGAGGTAGGTCTTCTGGGCTGGCACCCCCTCATCGTCGTACTTGAAGCTACCCCTGAGACCGGGCAGGGCGGCCCCATCCACGATGTTCAGGATGGGGCGGCCGAAGGGACGGCCCAGGACCATCACCTCTCGCAGGCGCTCGTTCTCATATATGTGGTCGGCCTCCGAGAGGTGGCCGAAGGCCTCGTGGCAGAAGACCCCCGCCAGCACCGGGTCCAGCACCACTGGGTAGACGCCTGGCTTGACGTAGGGGGCGTCGAGAAGCTCCACCGCCTTTTGGGCCAGGCGGCGCACCTCCCGGTGTAGCCCCTCCACCAGTGAGAAATCGCCTAGGGAGCCCAGGCTGATGCTGGCCTGCTGGAGGTCGCCGTCGCGGCGGGCAGTGGCGGCGATGCGCACGGTGACATCGATGCGCTCTTGCTGGATGAAGGAGCCCTGGGAGTTGGCGAACATGACCCGCTTGTGGGAATCGGAGTAGAAGATGGAGGAGGAGGCGATGCCCGGGGTGGACCATATGATGTCCAGATACTCGTCGAGAAGCTCCTTTTTGGCCGCCAAGGGCACGAGGCGGGGGTCCTTGACCAGGTGGGGGGGAACGGTGTCCACCACCGGCTCTATCTCCGCCAGGAGGCTGCGCTCGTGGCCCACGAAACGGGCCTGGGCCACAGCCATCTCCGCCCACCGCCGTAGCTGCGAGGGATCGTTGAAGCTGACGAAGCCCCAGCCGCCGCGGTAGAGGGCCCGCACACAGCCGCCGAAACTGTGGGTTCGCCCTATCTCCTCCAGATCGCGCCCCCGGTAGGCGATGCGGGTGGCGGCAGTGTCATCGATGCGCACTTCTATGTAGTCTACATCCCACCCCCGTAGGGAGTCCTCCATCAGCTCGCGAAGGGTGTCTTGGTCCATGGCCTTGTCTCCTTCCGGCGCAGCTCCCCTCCTTGCCCCAGCTTGGGCTCGGTGCCTGTAAGGAGGCGGCGGATGTTGCCCATATGGCGGAGGAGGACGAGGGAGCTAGCCACGCCACCAAATACCACATATGCCCAAGGCGCCTCCCCTGCTAAAGCGAGGGCCATGAGCACTAGGGCCCCTGCCGGCACCGTCACTAGGGACATGAGGGACATGTACCTGAACGCCAGCACTATAAACAGGCCCATGGCGGCCAAGCCCGCCGCCATGGGGAACAGGAAGGCGGCATAGACCCCAAAGGAGGTGGCCACCCCCCTGCCACCGCGAAAGCCGATATAGATGGGGAAATCGTGGCCCAAGATGGCGGCGATGCCCACGGCCACCTGCAGCTCGTGGGAGTGGGTGAGGTGCCAGGTGAGCAGCACCGGTATCCACCCCTTGAGGGCGTCGGCCACCATGGTGGCAAGGAAGGCCCGCGGTCCCAGCACCCGCAAGACGTTGGTAGCCCCCGTAGCCCCGCTGCCGTAATCGCGGATATCGATGCCGCGCAGAAGGTAGCCCAAGAGGTAGCCCGTGGGGATGGCCCCGACCAAATAGCCGCTGATGGCGGCCACCACATAGGCCATCATCTCTCTCGCTCCCGCCCTCGAAAGACCATCTTAACGGCCGTCCCCTCGAACCCAAAGTGGAGACGGATGACGTTTTCGAGAAAGCGCTGATAAGAAAAGTGTAGCAGATGGGGATCGTTGCAGAAGAAGACGAAGGTGGGGGGCTCCGTCTCCGCCTGGGTGACGTAATAGACCTTGAATGGCCGGGTCCTCTCCGGCGGCGGGTGACGGGCCATGGCCTGCCGAATGACCACATTCAGCTGATGAGTGGGGATGCGCATGCGCCGGTTCCTCCCCACCTTTAGCGCCAGGTCCAGGAGAGTCCGCACGTTGAGCCCTGTCTTGGCCGAGACAAAGGCGATGGGTGCCCAGGAGACGAACCTGAGCCTCTGCTGAACGTGCTGGGTCATGCGCTGCTGCATCTGCTCGGTGTTGGGCAGTAGGTCCCACTTGTTGAGGGCGATGATGAGGCCCTTATACGCCTCCGCTACCAGGCCGGCGATATGGGCGTCCTGGGCGGTGATCCCCTCGGTGGCGTCGGTCACCAGCAGGGCCACCTGACAGCGGGCGATGGCTTCCTTTGCGCGGGCGACGCTGGCCTTTTCCAAACCAGGGCCGATGCGGCCAGGGCGGCGGATGCCGGCCGTGTCTATGAGGAGGAGGCGATGTCCCTCGTAGTCCAGGGGGGTGTCCAAGGCATCGCGGGTGGTGCCGGGGAGCTCGCTCACCACCGCTCGCTCCTGGCCCAATATGGCGTTGAGGAGCAGCGACTTACCCACGTTGGGTCGCCCCACGATGGCCAGGGCCAACTCCTCCCTCTCGGCCGCTGGGGCCGCTACTGTCGGCAGAAGGGAGGATAGGCGGGCAAGGAGGCATTGGATGCCCAAATTGTGGTAGGCGCTTATAGGGATGGGGTCGCCCAGCCCCAACTCGTAGAACTGGAGGGAGGCCTCCCGGCGCGCCTCGTTGTCCGCCTTGTTGGCCACCAACAGGATGGGCTTGCCTGTGGCTCGCAACGACTCGGCGATCTCCATGTCGGTGGCTGTGAGGCCTTGGGCGGCGTCCACCACCATGACCAGCACCTGGGCCTCGGCCACCGCCACCTCTACCTGGCGGCGCACCAGGGCTGTCATGGGCTCCTCAGAGGTGGGGTCCAGGCCTCCAGTATCCACAAGGGTCACCTTGTGCCCTGCGATCTCCACATCGGCGTAGAGGCGGTCGCGGGTGGTGCCTGGGATATCGGCCACGATGGCCTTTCGTTCCCCCACCAGGCGGTTGAAGAGGGTGGACTTGCCCACGTTGGGCCGTCCCACGATAGCCACCACGGTGCTATGGGCCAGGGCGGTGGCCGGCTCTGTCATGGGCGTGTGATGGTCACCTCCACCTCTGCCGGCGTCACTGCTACCAGGGTGGTGCCCTGAGGGGGGAGGACGATGATGGGAAGCCTATACGTCCCTGGCCCCAAGCCTTGCAGCGCCACTTGGGCCGAGATCTGCTGAGGCAAGATGGTGCGCAGAAGGGGTAGGGGGCCTGCAATGGTCACCTGGACGAGGGGCGGAAGGCCTCGCACGGTCAGCTCGGGGGCTAGGCCGCGGGGCGCAGGGGCCACCCCGAAGGTGGCCTGGGCCAGGGCTGGCCGTATCCGTACCGTCACCCGCACGCGGGCATCGCCTTGGACACTCACCCCAGATGGGAGGCGCAGCCTCACTGTGGCTGTGACGTCCTCTCGGGCGTCTGATATGTCCACGGTCTCAGTCTGTAGGGAGTTGAGGCTGGCCACCGTCTCCTCTGGCCCCGATATGACCATTACCGCTGGCTCAGCTATCACCTCCTCCACGTTGTAGCCGGGAGCAGGGGTGCCTTTGAGGCGTGGTTCCACTGGCACCAACCTGCCCACCTCGGCGCGGCGGATGGGGACGGTAACGGTGGCGATGGAGGGCTGAAGGGAGACCCCTCTTACCACCACCCCCAGCCTATCCTGGGGCTCCAGGGGGACGGCCCGCAGCACCTCGGCCGTGGCGCCCCGGATGTCTACACGGGCCAGGGCCTTGGCCACCAGGGACACCAGATCGCGGGGGCCGGCCACCATTACCTCCGAAGGCGTCACCTGGGGTAGGGAAGGGGCTAGGCCGGGGGCTGGCTCGCCCGTTACCATGGCCTCCACCGGCACCGTCTTAGTGAAGAGGGGGACCAGCTCCACCGTCAACTCCGCCGGCACAGCCCCCAACACCCGCAGGCCGCCGCGACTGGTGCGGGGCTCCAGCTGGACAGGCACCAGGTGCTTACCCTCCCCTAGCCCCGACAGGACCACAAATGCCCGGAAGTCATCTGGCGTCAGCTTGTCCCAGACGTCGGCTGCAGCCTGGGCCCGCACCTGCACCCGCGGCAGCTCGCTGGCCAGCGCCAGTCCTTCAGGAAGATTGACTGGCTGCACTGGCACCTCCAAGTCGGGGATGATGCCCCGCTTGAGATCGTCCTGCTCGCCGCCGGTGAAGAACCAGAGGAGGGTGGCCAGGGCCAGCGAGAGGGCGGCTAGGCCAGCGTTAGCCCGTAGGGAGGCCATGAGCTTGCCCAACGCTGCTAATGCCTGGGCCCGGCGGCTGCCCATGTCGTCCATGGCTCGATTCTAGGAAGGTACCGCCTTGATTTGTGGCGGGGAGGACAGAAGAAAGCTCCTCAGCACGGCGCGCAGGTGGGAGGCATCTGTCACCGTCAGCATGCGGCCGTTGGCAGCCACGGAGACCTCCCCTGTTTCCTCCGACACCACCACGCATACGGCGTCGGTGACCTCTGAGAGGCCCAGGGCGGCCCGGTGCCGCAGGCCATGGCCGTCGGTACGCGCCGAGAGGGGGAGGGTGCAGCCGCACGCCAAGATGCGGTCGCCACGGATGATAACCGCGCCATCGTGTAAGGGGGTGGTAGGTGTGAAGATGCCCTCTAAGAGCTGGCGGCTCACCAGGGCGTCAAGCCTTATCCCTGTGTCGGCATACTCCTCTAGGCCTGTTCCCCGTTCCAGGACGATGATGGCCCCGTGGCGACGCTGGGAAAGGGCGAGGGCCGTCTCCGTCACTGCTTCTACCGTCTCAGCCAGGGGGGGGCGGGCGCTCCACGGCCAAAGGCCTGTGCGCCCCAAACGCTCCAGGAAGCGGCGGATCTCCGGCTGGAAGATCACGGGGATGGCGATGAGGAGGGCGGGAAAGGAGTTGCGCAACACCCATTGCAACACCCGCAGCTCCAGTACCTGGGCCAAGATGATGACCACCACCACCAGGATGATGGCCCCCCTTAGGAGGGCCATGGCTACTGTCCCCTTCGCCAGTACCAGGACGGCATAGATGATGGCGGCGATGGCCAAAATATCTAGGATGCTTGCTGGCTCGAAGCGGTTGAAGGCCTCGTGCAGGGCCTGAGGTAAGCTCACGGCTGCGCCTCCTCGGCCGCTAGCAGCAGGATGAGGAGGGCCTTTATGGCGTGAGTCTTGTTTTCCGCTTGCTGCCAGACCACCGAGTGTCGCCCTTCTATGACCTCGTCGGTCACCTCCTCTCCCCGGTGAGCGGGGAGGTTGTGCATGAAGATGGCGTCGGGGCGAGCCAGGGACAGGAGCTGGCTATTTACCTGGAAACCGGCGAACGCCAGGCGACGGGCCTCGGCCTCCGCTTCCTGCCCCATGCTGACCCATACATCGGTGTAGACCACATCTGCCCCATCCACCGCCTCTTGGGGGCGGGTAAAGGTGGCCACGCTCCCGCCGCTGGCCTGAGCATGACGGCGTGCCTCCGTCAGCACATCGTCGGGCATCCCGTAGCCGGGAGGGGAAGCGATACGGAAATGCATCCCTGCCATGGCCGCTGCGAGGCAAAGGGAGCGGGCCACGTTGTTAGCGTCCCCTACGAAGGCCAAGTTCACCCCTTGCAGCTGGCCTTTCACCTCCCAGATGGTCAGGAGGTCTCCCAAGGCCTGGGTGGGGTGCTCCTGGTCCGAAAGGGCGTTGATGATGGGCACCTTGGCGTAGCGCGCCATTTCCTCCAGGGTGGAATGGGCAAAGGTGCGCACAGCGATGACGTCCACATGTCGGGCCAGGACACGGACCACATCGCGCACCGGCTCCCTCACCCCCAGGCCCACCTCTTGGGGCGAGAAGTAAAGGCAATGGCCCCCCAAGGAGCGCAGGGCCACCTCAAAAGATAGGCGGGTGCGCAAAGAGGGCTTCTCGAAGAGGAGAGCCAGGATGCGTCCGGCAAGGGACGGGGCGGGCTTGCCGGCCTTCAGCAGGCGCGCTAGTTCCAACGTGGCCATCAAACCTTGGGGGCCTAGGTCGGCCACCGATAGGACATGAAGGCCGCGCAGGTTCACAGACATGGCCACAGCCAGTATAGCATGAGCCCCTTGAGGTAGGTGATGGGCTAAAATGGTGACAAGCTAGCCGGCTGGGGAGGCATAGAGCTATGGCAGGGCTGTGGGAGCGTTATAGCACGCCTGTCATGGCTGCCCTAGCTGCCCCTTTGCTGGTGGCCTTGGGGTTCTTGCTGGGCCGCCACACCACCAACGCGCCGCCGCTGGAGTTGGCGCCTTCAGATGTGCGGGTCTACGTCGTCGGGTCCGTTCGCCAGCCCGGTGTCTACGCCCTGTGGGAGGGGGCGCGGTGGATGGACGCGCTGGAGGCAGCCGGCGGGCCAACGGAGGACGCCGACCTGGAGGCGGTGAACCTGGCACGCCGCGTGCGCGATGAGGACCTCATCGTCATACCCCGAAGAGGACAGGAGGGCCGATCGGCATTGGTGAACATAAACACCGCCTCTGCCCGCGAGCTGGAGGCCCTGCCGGGCATTGGGCCGGTGCGGGCGGAAGCCATCGTCCGCTCGCGCCAGGAGGAGGGCCCCTTTCAAAGCATCGATGATTTGGTAACGCGCATGCTAATACCGCGGTCGGTCTTGGAGGACATCAAGGACAAGGTGACGGTGGGGCCCTGAGCGCGCTGGGATATCTTGCCCTGGCCTGGCTTTTGGGGCTGGCTGCTGCGGCCTGGAGCGATGGCCAGCCCTGGGCGGTGGTGGCGGCGTCCCTGCTCTGGACGCTTAGCATAGGGTTGTGGCGTGGGAGGGAGGGGCTACTGGTCTTGGCGGGGGTGGTGCTGGTGCTAGCCGCTGGCTGGCGTTACACCTCTGTCCCTCGCGGCACCTCGAGCGATATTGGCCCTTTGATGGAGGTGGGGCCGGTGCGCCTCCGGGGGGTGGTGGATGCCGAGCCCCAAGCCCTAGGCAGTGCTGTCCGCTATCGAGTGGCCGTGCGCCATGTGCAGGTGGAGGGAGGGTGGCAAGCGGTACGAGGCCGGGTGCTGGTGACCATGCCTGCCTCCACATCCTTTCAGTACGGCGACCTGCTTGAGCTGGACGGTGAGCTGCAAGCTCCCCCTTCCTTCCCGGACTTCGATTATCGGGCCTATTTGGCTAGGCAGGGCATTAGGGCCCTCATGCCCTACCCAAGGGCCCGCTGGCTGGCGGGGGGGATGGGCGACGCCGTGCTGGCTCGCATCGTGGAGCTGCGGGGACGGCTTGCCGGAGCCCTTGAGGAGGCCCTGCCGGAGCCGGAGGCCTCTTTGGCCCAAGGTGTCCTGTTGGGGAAAAGGGGGGCCTTGCCCCCCCAGGTGCTCCAGGACATGGACGCCACCGGGCTTTCACATCTGCTGGCTGCCTCGGGGCAGAACGTGGCCCTCATCGCTGGTGTGACCACCTTAGCCTTGGCCTGGCTAGTGGGGCGGCGGCAGGCGGCTCTAGTGGGCCTCGCCCTAACCGGGTCCTACGCCTTTCTCGTGGGAGGCAGCCCACCCGTCGTGCGGGCGGCCATCATGGGTGGGCTCCACGGTCTAGCCTTGTTGGTGGGGAGACCGGGGGGAGGGCTTCAGCCCCTCTTGTTGGCGGGGACAGCCATGACGGCCTGGGACCCTTTGCTCGCCGACGACCTCTCCTTCCAGCTCAGCTTCGCGTCCACCTTGGGCCTGGTTTGGGCATCTCATCCGTTGCAGTCTCTGGCCTGGCGGTGGCTGGAGGGGCGGGCTCCTGCGCCAGTGTTGGGCCTCCTATGGCCGTTAATGGGGGTGATGGCCATGACGGTGGCCGCTGTGGCCTTCACCCTGCCCGTAATGGCCCTCAACTTCGGACGCCTGTCGACGGTGGCTCTTGTGGCCAATGTGCTGGCGGTGCCGGCCTTTGCTCCCCTGCTCCTTACCTCGGCGGTGGTGGCGGCCCTCGGGGTGGTCTGGGAGGGGCTGGCTCCCTGGCTAGGTTGGGTGGTGTGGCCCTGGGCTGCCTATATCCTGGGAGTGGCCAAGGCCCTGGCTGCCCTGCCAGGGGCCGTGGTCTCCCTGCAGAACGTCGGCATGGGACATGTGTTGGCTTATGTGGCAGCTCTGGGGCTGGCGACGCTACTCCTGGTTCGCAAGAGGGAGAGGAGGGCGGTGGCCCTGGTCCCTCTGCCGGGTCGGGCGCTGGCGATGCTGACCCTGGTCGCCTTGGCGGGGAGTGTGGGCTGGCTATGGGTCTCCCTTCCCCATGGCCACCTGTTGCGGGTGGTCTTTATGGACGTGGGGGATGGCGCTGCTGCCCTTATCACCACCCCGGCTGGCCATCGCGTTCTCATCGATGGTGGCCCTAGTGGGGAAGCCCTCATGGCTGCCCTGGGGCGTAACCTCCCCTTCTGGGAGCGACGTCTTGACCTGGTGGTGGTCACTTGGCCCAAGGCCACCCGCCTAGGGGGGCTGGTGGAGGCCATGGACCGGTACGAGGTGGGGTGGGTGCTAGCTGCCCCCATGGCCGTAGACACCGCCCTTTTCCGCTCCTTCCAAGAGGCGTCCCGCAGGCAAGGGGTGGTACAGCGGCGGGGTGTGGCGGGGACCCACGTGTCCATGGGGGAAGCAGCGCTGGAGGTGCTATATCCCCAGGATGAGGGCCCCATGGCTTTGAGGATCCGATATGGCACCGTCTCCTTCCTCTTCCTCTCGGACCTGGGGACATGGGAGCAGGAGCAACTCCTGCGGCTCCACAGCCTGAAAGGAGATGTGGTCCTGCTGCCCCGGGGAGGGAGCGAGGGCTCCCTTGACCCAGTAGTGGCGCGGGAGATGGCGCCCCGGCTGGCCATTCTATCGGTGGGGGGCGGGGGCCGCAGCCATCGCGACCCCTCACCCGAAACCTTGGCCTTGCTGGAGGGAGCCCAGGTCCTGCGCACCGACCTCCACGGTGACATCGTGGTGGAGACGGATGGCCGCCACCTATGGGTGAGGCATGGGCGCTGAAGCGCTGGGCGTCTATACTTTCATATTGTGATCCGCCACGATGGTCGTCGCCCTGAGGACCTCCGTCCGGTGAGGATCCAGGCGGGGGCCTTGGAGTTCGCCGAGGGTTCGGCCCTCATTGAGATGGGTAAGACGCGGGTGCTATGTGCAGTGACGGTGGAGCCCCGCGTCCCCCAGTTCGCTCGCAACACGGGCTCTGGCTGGGTCACCGCTGAATATGGCATGCTCCCCCGTTCCTCTCCGCAGCGTATACCCCGCGAGCGTCAGAGCGGACGCGTCTTCGAGATCCAGCGCCTCATCGGCCGCTCCCTGCGGGCCGTGACCCAGTTGGACCTCCTGGGTGAGCGCACCTTCATCATAGACTGCGACGTCCTGCAGGCCGATGGTGGCACTCGCACGGCGGCTATCACCGGCGGCTTCGTGGCCCTGGCCCAGGCCATGCATCATCTATGGCAGCAGGGCGAGCTCCCTTCCTGGCCTCTGCGAGGGCAGGTGGCGGCGGTCAGCGTGGGGATAGTCGACGGCATCCCCATGCTGGACCTCTCCTATGAAGAGGACTCCCGCGCCCAAGTGGACATGAATGTGGTCATGACCGATGCGCAGGAGCTGGTGGAGATCCAGGGCACGGCTGAGGCCCTACCCTTCAGCCGTAGGACCCTGGACCAGCTTTTGGACCTGGCTGCCACGGGGATAAAGGAGCTATTGCAGGTGCAGGCTCAAGCCTTGGCCCAGGCCGGCATACAACTCCCCTAGACATACTCCCCAAGGAAGGTGCCGCCCAGGATATGCACATGGGCGTGCTCCTGGGACTGCATGGCATCGAATCCGAAGTTGGACAGGAGGCGGAAACCGTTGGGGCAGAACTTGCGCCCTATCTCCACCGCCACCTTCCCCACCGGCCCCATGTTACGCCATAGCTCGTCCTGCGTCATATGGGCCTTGGGGATGGCCAGAAGCATCACCGGCACCCACCGCAGGCGGTTGCGGAAGACCATCACCTCGTCGTCCTCGTAGATGATCTCCGCTGGCTCCCTCTTGGCCACGATCTCGCAGAACACGCAGTAGCGCATGTTCTGCCTCCCGCCCTACATGAACTCGTAGCCCCCGCGTATGCCGGGGGGGTCTTGGTCGATGATGACGTTGACGCAAGCTGGCTTACCCGAAGCTAGGGCCCGCTCCAGGGCCGGCCTTATCTGATGGGGCTCGGTGACGAACTCCCCATGGCCGCCCAGGGCCTCCACCACCAGGTCGTAGCGGGCGTTGTCTCCTAGCAGGGATGCCACTACCCGGTCCTTGCCGTACATGAGCCTCTGACCCACCACGATCTGGCCCCACTGGCGGTCGTTGCCCACCACGGAGACGATGGGCATATTGAAGCGGACGAAGGTGTCGAACTCGAAGCCGTTGAGGCCGAAGGTGCCGTCGCCGTTGACCATGAGGATGCGCTTGTGGGGGAAGACGGTAGCCAGGGCCATGCAGAAGCCCGTGCCCACCCCCAAGGTGCCGAAGGGGCCGGGGTCGTACCACTGGCCAGGATTGTTGATGGGCAGCACCTGGGCTGCCAAGTTGACGATGTCGCCTCCGTCTCCCACCACTATGGTGTTATCGTCCACGAAGTTGGCTATCTCCCGGCACAGGCGCAAGGGGTGGATGGGCACGGCATCGGAGCGCTCGAACTCCTCTCGCTGCGCCCTTATCTTCTCCTCCTCTTCCCGTAGGGCCTTTAGCCACTGGTCATGTTGGGAGGGGCGGTCGCCCAGTTCAGCTGCCAGGGCCTCCAGGGTGGCCTTGGCATCGCCCTCGATGGCCACGGTGAAGTCCCGGTTGCGCCCTAGCTCGCTTGGGTCAGAGTCGATCTGGACGATCTGACACTGGGAGCTGAAACGTTGCCCGTAGGCCAGGCGGAAGTCCATGGGCGTGCCGATGATAAGGGCCACATCGCACTGGCCCATGGCCAGGCGGCGGGTCCGGGAGAAGAAGAGGGGATGGTCTTGGCGGAGACAGCCACGGCCCATCGCGTTGAGGTATACGGGGGCCTGCAACCTCTCCGCCAACTTTCGCAGCTCCTCATGGGCCTCGTCCCAGTAGACCTGGGAGCCAGCCATGATCATGGGCTGCTGGGCCTTAGCCAGGATGCGCGCCGCCTCCTGTACCAGGCGGGGGTCTGGGCACTTGCGGCCCTGGGGGCGGTACCGCTCGGGGAAGTAGACCTCTGACTCCTCCACCCGCTGGAAGAGCACATCGGTGGGGATCTCCAGGAACACGGGGCCACGGCGGCCCGTCATGGCTTCCCGGAAGGCTATGCTAATGTATTCGGGTATGCGTTTGGTCTCGTAGACGCAGCGGGCCCACTTGGTGATGGGCCGCATGAGCTCTATTTGGTCCATCTCTTGCAGGGCTCCCATCTCAAAGCGGCTGAGGGGGCTGCGGCCGCCGATGACCAACATGGGGCTCTTGTTGTGGTAGGCGTTGGCCACGGCGGTGACCACGTCGGTGACGCCAGGGCCAGCGGTGACCACCGCCACCCCGCAGCGACGGGTGGCACGCGACCATCCCTCGGCGGCGTGGCCAGCGGCTTGCTCGTGGCGCACATCGACGATGCGCACCCCTTCATCGATGCAGGCATCGTATATGGCCTGCACATGCCCCCCGCACAGGGTGAAGATGACGTCCACCCCCTCCCGCTTTAGGGCCTTGACTACTAGGTCGCCTCCGTCCACCAGTGCCATGGCTCCTCCTGCAGCCGTCCTCTCCCCTATGGTAAGTCCTCTTCTGGGGTGGTGTCAGCTTCCCAGGGAGGGGAGAGTCCTAGGGCCTGCAGGGTGCCGGGGCGCGCCCTCTCCAAGGAGGCGAGGCAGGCCATGAGCCGTTGGTCTATCTGGGCGGTGTTGGTCACCAGGCGGGCCACCTCCTCTGCATGGCGCTCGCTCTCGGCGAAATCATTGCGAAGGTATCCTTGGAGCTGGGCCTCCAGGGCTGCCCACACCTGTATGGCCCCCTCCAGGAGAGCGATGATGAGCGTGTGGGCCTCCTCCAGCCCCGCAGGTGGCGATGTGGCGCGGAGGCCGGCAAGGAGAGCCCTTGCTACCGCCTCAGGGGGGCGGTCGGTGAGCTCCTCCCCCAGGGGTTCTCGGCCAACGGTGTGCAGCAGAGAGTAGACCGATCTGAAAAGCCGGCCGTACTCCTCGAAGGAGGCAGCGGACGGAGGCGCGTCAGCCACAGGCCGTTGCCTATTGCAGCACCCCTTCGGCTGTGAGGTCGGCTATCTCTTCGTCGGAGAGGCCCAACACCTCCTTGCACACGTAATATGTGTGCTGGCCCAAGAGGGGTGCGGGCATGGTGGGGCCTCCAGGGGTGCGGTGGAGGCGGAATCCAGACCCGTCGTAGGCGGTGCGCCCTGCCTCGGGATGGTCGAGGTAGACGTAGTAGCCCCGGGCCCGCAGGTGAGGGTCGCGGTCCAGCACGTCAGCGGCGCTCTGGACCACGCCCGCTGGCACTCCCTCCGCCTGCAGCCGCTCCATCACCTCCTCCGCTTCGCGCTGGCTGGTCCAGGCCTCGATGAGGCGGTCCAGCTCGTCTTCATGGGCCTTGCGCCCCAGGAAGGTGGCGAACCTCTCGTCGCGTGTCCATTCCTCTCCTACAGCGCGGCAGAACCCCTGCCATTGCCGGTCGTTGAAGACGGCGATGGCCACCCAACGGTCGTCCCCCAGGCAGCGGTAGGCGCCGTGTGGGCAGGCGTAGGGCAGCCGGTTGCCCTGACGCTCCTGGACGCGGCCATTGGCCGTGTAGTCGAGGATGGCCACGGAGACTACGTTGACGGAGCTCTCGAACTGGGCCACCTCGATGAGCTGGCCCTTGCCCGTACGGTTGCGGAAGTGGAGGGCCGCAAGGGTGGCGATGGCGGCGTGGCCAGGGTTGACCACGTAGTCGGTGTAGTTGGTGCCTAGCCCCACTGGCGGCCGGTGGGGGAACCCCGAGAGGTAGCTTAGCCCGCTCAGGGGGGTGATGACGGCCCCGAAGCCGGCGAAGTCGCGGTGGGGGCCTGTGAGCCCTTGCATGGGCTCCCGTACCATGATGATGTCTGGCTTAACCTGCAGGATGCGCTCGTAGCTGAGGCCCCACTTCTCAAAGGTGCCAGGGGTGAAGTTCTCGGCCACGATGTCGCTCTTGGCGATGAGACGGAGGGCTAGCTCCCGCCCTTTCTCGGTGCTCATGTTGAGGGTGAAGGAGAGCTTGTTGGCGTTGAAGTTGTTGAAGTAGCCGGAGACGTTGAGGCTGGGGGGCTTGTCCTTGGGCATGGGCATGGCTATGCGCAGGCCATCGGGGCGGGTCTGAGACTCCACCCTGATGACCTCTGCCCCGTAGTGGGCGAGGATCTGAGTGAATATGGGGCCGGCCCCAAACCAGGTGAAGTCGGCCACCCTTATGCCCTTGAGGGGCAGGTCATCGGCCCTCATCGCTTCACCTCCTGAACGTAGCTGCCCTAGCCATCCTCCGCCTCAGATGACGCCGGCGGCTGCCAGCAGGGACATCTCCTGCGGGGAGAGGCCCAGCTGGTCCTGGTAGATCTGGCGATTGTGTTCCCCCAGCCGTGGGGGGCGCCGCCAGATACGCCAGGGGGTTCCATATAGCCTATAGGGGGGGCCGGGGTATTTGATGGCGATCCCCAGCTCAGGATGCTCCACCGTCTGGAACCAGCCCCGGGCGTTGAGCTGCTGGTTCTCCACTACGTCCTTGGGGGAGTTGACAGGGGCGATGAGCAGGCCCCGCCTCTGTCCCTCCTCGTAAAGGAGCTGCTTGGGTTTGGTGCGGATGAAGCGCTCGATGATGGGGTCGGCGTATCGGAACTTGGGGAGCCATGCCTCGGCCATGCTGACATCGGCCCCTTGGAGGAGCTGGGCGATGAGCCGCAGGTCCAGCTGGGCGAAGGTCTCCTTCCAATGGGAGGACGCAAGGTCCTCAGCCATCCCCTCCTCGGCCATCCAGTCGATGAGGGTGGACAGGGGGGCGCCGAAGCCAGGGATGCCTATCATGAGGTAGACGTAGCCATCGGCGCACTCATAAGTGCCCAGGCCAGGGACCCGGAACCACTCGCCGGAGGGGAGGCGGCGCCCCTCACCCTGTCGGCTACGCAGCTCCTTACGCAAGTCCCAGAACTGCATGGCTGTCTCCTGGTTCATGGAGAGGGCCTCCTGCATGGAGACCTCCACCAGCTGGCCCAGGCCTGTGCGGTCGCGGTATAGCAGGGCGGTTAATATGCCAGTGCAGGCCTGTATGGAGGCGCAGTAATGGGCCTGGTTGCCGTAGGGGCGATTGGGCGGGTCATCGGGGAACCCGGCCAGGTACATCATGCCACTCAAGGCGATGGCCACCAGGTCACAGCTCTGCCATTGGGCCCTGGGCCCCCATAGCCCAAAGCCGGTTATGGAGCAGTAGATGAGGCGGGGGTTGATGCGGCTCAGGGCCTGGTACCCGAGCCCCAGCCCGTCCATATACCCTGGGGGGAAGGTGTCGATGACCACATCAGCCCTCTCCACCAGGCGGCGGAAGAGGGCTTGACCATCGGCCTTGGTGATGTCGAGGGTGATGGACAGCTTGGACGTGTTGAAGGCGAAGAAGTATAGGCTCTTTTCAGGGTGAGGGTCGTCGTGGAGGAAAGGGGGTATGCGGCGGGCGGGATCGCCGCCGGGGGGCTCCACCTTGATGACCTCCGCCCCTAGGTCGGCCAGCAGTTTGCCGCAGTAGGCGCCTACGTCCCCTGGCAGCTCCAGCACCCGCAGGTCGGAGAGAGCGCCATCCCCAGGCTCCTGGCCCATCCTATCCTCCCGGGATAGAGTCGTCCCAATTATAGTCGAGGCCTCAAGCCACGCCAATAGCTCCCCACCGCAGGAAGGGGAGGGCCAGGGATAGGAACTCCTGGGGGCGCTCGAGGAGCAAGTTGTGGCCGCAGTCAGGGACGATGTGCAGGCGGGCGCCAGGTATGAGCCGGGCCAGCTCCTCAGAGGAGCGGGGCGGCACCATCCGCCCCTCGGCACCGTCCATGATAAGGGTGGGGGCGCGGATACGGCGGGCCTCCCTCTCCAGGTCCAGACGCAACACCTGACGCCCCACGCTTATGAGGGTCTGGTTGGGCACGCGCATGATGTCCCGCGCCATGAGGCGCCTGTCCTCGGGCAGGAGATGGCGGGTATCGCGCCCCATGTCGAGGCGGCGGACGATGAGCCACCACTTGATGGGGGCCTTGGGCACCAGCTCCCTCAGCCCGGGCCTATCCACTAGGCGGAATATCAGGTGGAAGCGGCGGGGGAGGTAGGACCCCTTGTGGATGGGGCTCACCACCACAAGCCGCCCCACCCGCTCGGGATGCTTGCTAGCGAAGTTGATGGCGATGGTGCCCCCCACCGAGGCGCCCACCAGGTGAAACCGCCCAAGGCCCAGGGCCTCGGCCAAGTCCGCTAGGAAGGAGGTATAGGCGTCCACCGTGGGGCGGCCGGGCAATGGCTGGGAGCGCCCGAAGCCCGGTAGGTCAGGGGCGATGGCCCACAGATGCTGGCCCAGTTGGGGAAGGATGTGCCGGAACATCCAAGAGGAGGTTCCCACCCACCCATGGAGGAGCATGACAATACCTTCATGGGGGGTAGGAGGGCGGGCCTCCCGCAGGAACACCCGCCTGCCCCGCACCTCCAGGAAGCGCCCATGGATGGCTGCAGGGGCTGGGCCCATAGGGCCTCCCCATCTTATGAGATGGAGTATGCTGTGGCAAGAGGGCTAGCGCTCGATGGGTGCCCCCACCAGGCTCCCCCACTCGGTCCAGGAGCCGTCATAGTTCCGCACCTTGGGATATCCCAGCAGATACTTGAGGACGAACCAGGTGTGGGCCGAGCGCTCGCCGATGCGGCAGTAAGGGATGACCTCTTTATCAGGGGTGATGCCCTGCTCCTGGTAGCTCCGCAGCTCCTCGGGGTCTTTGAAGGTTCCGTCCTCCCGCACGGCCATGGACCACGGGATGTTCTTGGCCCCAGGTATGTGGCCTCCCCTCTGAGCGCCCTCCTGGGGCAGGTTCTCAGGGGCCAGGAGCTCCCCCCTATACTCGGCCGGGGATCGCACGTCTACCAGGGCCAGGTCGGGCCGCCTCAGGGATGCGAGGATATAGTCCCTTAGGGCCCGTATCTCCGGGTCTGGGTCCTTGGCCCGATATTGGGAGCGGGGGTAGGAGGGGACCTCGGTGGTCAAAGGGCGTCCCTCCTCTATCCACTTCTTGCGTCCACCGTCCATGATGCGGGCATCATCGTGCCCATAGTACTTGAGGAGCCAGAAGGCATAGGCGGCGAACCAGTTGTTGTTGTCCCCATAGAGAACCACGGTGGTGTCGTTGGCGATGCCGGAGCGGGAAAGGAGCTCCTCCAGCTGTTCCTTGCCCGCTATGTCCCTGGTGATGGGGTCCTCCAGGTCCCTCTTCCAGTGCCAGCCCACGGCCCCCGGTATGTGACCCGTATCGTAAGCGGCGGTGTCCACGTCCACCTCCACCACCCGCACCTTGGGATCGTCCAGGTGCTGCGCCACCCACTCCGTGCTTACCAGTACCTCCGGATGAGCATACCCCTTCATGGCCATCCCTCCTTGCATCCAGCCATCAACTGAAGGCTATTGTAGACTATATCGAGTCAAAAAATCAAGATGAAGAGAGGCGGCTACGTTGCCCCGGGGGCGGCTGGGGGATGCTAGTCCAGGCGGGCCTCCACCTGAGATGGTAGGGTCCTGTGGATGATCTCGGCCGCTTGGGCCACCATCTCTTCCAGGATCTCGCGGGCAGGGCGGATGCGGCGCAGCATGCCCGATATTTGACCTGCGGGGTTCATGAGGAGCTCCTTGCGCCCGGCCTTCTCCGCTGGCAGGGTGATCTCGCGGATAAGGGCTCCCTGGAAGGGGAAGGGGAGGGTGGGCACGCCCGCGCGCTCCCATTCCTCGATGAG
Organism: Dehalococcoidia bacterium; assembly: GCA_032249735.1. GTDB lineage: Bacteria > Chloroflexota > Dehalococcoidia > SM23-28-2 > HRBIN24 > JAVVHA01. The sequence goes on from JAVVHA010000014.1 coordinate 68,013, forward strand.
GGGGTTGACGATGTTACGCATGGGCTTCCCGGAGTAGATACGGGTTACGCGGGTGTCCTCCTCGGAGGCCTCCAGGATGCGGCGCTTG
>JAVVHA010000015.1 GCA_032249735.1 Dehalococcoidia bacterium
CGGACAGCACCATCAGGTGCTCGTGCATGAGGGTGATGCCCAGCTCAGATGTGTCCACCTCGCCTGTAAGGGTCGGTAGCTTCATGGCCTCCTCCTTCAAAGCTTTCCTCGGGCGCATGCGTTTAACTAGCACGCGGCATAGGGGATGTCAAGGGGACAGGCTCATTATGAGGGGTGGGGGGTTGAGGGGCTAAGAGCGGGCGGCCTTTACCTTGGGCCACACCTCCCGGCCCAGCAGCATCATGGAGTCCCGCACCGCCTCCAGGGGCATGCCCCGATAGCGCATGCGAACGTAGAAGTGGTGGGCCCCCGTTACCTCTAGAAAGGTGAGGATCTGGTCCACGCACTCCTCCGGGCTCCCCATGACGAAGCGGCCGCGGGCCAGCTGGCTGAAGGGCTGGGAGAGGTCGAAGGGCATGGCCCCCACCCGCTGCTGATATTCCTGGAACTTGTCCCGCAGGTAGGGCTCCACCGCTCGTTGGGCGTCTTGGAAGCTGCGGGCCACGAACGCCTCTCGCATGAGGGCCACTTGGTAATCGGTGCGGCCCGCCTCAGCCAAGGCCTCCCGCAGGGCCGATACCTGCCTCTGCAGGACGTGTATGTCGGTGAAAGAGCCGGCTATCCATCCGTCCCCGAGAAGGGCCACTCGCCTTATGGCCTTGGGGGAGTGGACCCCCACCCAGATGGGCGGGCCACCAGGGCGCAAGGGCCTGGGGTAGAGGGAGACGCCCTCCAGGCGGAAATGACGGCCATGGAAATGGGCTTCCTCATCCCGCCACAGCCTCCTTATGACCTGTACCCCCTCCACATAACGGGAGAAGCGGCGGCGGAAGTCCACTCCGGCAGCGGCGAACTCCTCCTCCCGCCACCCCTGTCCCACCCCCAGGACACACTGCCCGCCAGTGAGGATATCCACCAAGGCAAAGGTCTGGGCCACATGCACGGGGTTGTAAAGGGGGAGGATGATGACGGCCGAGCCCACCCCTAGACCCGTCCTCAAGGCGGCCACAGCCACCACAGAAGAGAGGGCGTCGAACCTTCTCCACCCGATCTCGGTGGCCGTCCACACCCAGTCGAACCCCGCCTCCTTAGCCAGGCGCACTTGGGCCTCCACATCTTCCCATGCCTGATGTGGGGAAACCTCCGGCCCAAAGTCCATATGTAGTATGATGCCCAGCTCCATCCTTACCCCCTCTGATGATCCTCGGGACTCGCCAAGGGATCCGACCTACTGCGGGATGAGGTGGGGGCCGCGGGATGGGGGAAATCGGGCACCTGCGCCGTCTCCCGGGCCAACTCTAGGAACCTCTCGTAGAGGTCATCGGGCAGCTCGATGCCCCTAAAGGCCCCATTATCGATGAAGCGGCGGGTCACCTGCCCGCTGGCAAGGAGGATCCCCGTATCTACGTGCCAGATGTGGAACACGAAGCGGCATCCCTTCTTGGTGAGGTCTTTAATGGCCAGCTCTATCTCCACCAGGTCTTGCAAGCGGCAGGGGCGGTAGTAACGGGTCTCCACATGAACCGCAGGCATCCCCAGCTGGCGCTCCGCTACAAACTCTTGCCAACGGATCCCCCTGGCCAGCATCCACTCTCCGATGGCGTGCTCCACATACTCGAAGTACCTGGGCCAGAAGATAACACGGGCGAAGTCGATGTCACCCCAGCCGATGCGCACCCGATATCTCATGGGAGCCCTTAGACCGCCGCGGTGGCGATCCCTCCAACCTCCTCAGCCTCGGGGCAGGCCCAGCCCGCGCACGGCTATGACGTTGCGCTGAATCTCCGATGTGCCTCCGCCGATGGTCTCCGCCACGCTGGTGAGGTAATAGCGCTCCACACGCCCCCGCAGCTTGGCCCACCTGCTCTTGGGCTGCAGCTGCCCATATAGACCCAGGACATCCATCCCCACGCGGGCTAGCCTTTGGGCCAGCTCCGAGGCATAGAGCTTGGCGATGGAGGCCTCGTAGTTGGGTACCCTCCCCTGCTGTTGTAGGGAGGCCACCCGGTAGGACAGGTAGCGTCCCACCTCGATTTCGATGCCTACCTCCGCCAGACGGAGACGCGCCGCCTCCCGACCCGTCGCCGAAAGGAGGTGGCGCTCCTCCCGCACCAGCCCTAGGATAGCCTCATAGTAGCCCTCGGAGCGGGCCACCCCTGATATGGAGGAGCGCTCGAAGTCTAGGGTCACCGCCACCTGGTACCAGCCCCGGTTCACCTCCCCCACCAGGTAGTCCTTGGGGATGCGCACATTCTCAAAGAACACCTGGTTGAAGCCGTGGTGGCCGGCCATGTTGATGAGGGGGCGGATGATGATGCCCGGGGCCTTCATGGGCACCAAGAAGGTGCTGATGCCCTTGTGCTTGGGTGCGTCGGGGTCGGTGCGGGCCGCCAGGTAGCCCCAGTCGGCCCGGTGGGCCATAGAGGACCATATCTTCTGGCCATTTATGACCCACTCGTCTCCCTCCAGGACGGCACGGGTCTGGAGGCTAGCCAGGTCGGAGCCGGCTCCTGGCTCGGAGTATAGGGTGCACCACACCTCCTCGCCGGAGGCGATCTTGGGCAGGAAGCGCTCCTTTTGCCAGGGGGAGCCATAAAGCATGATGGCAGGGCCCACCCAGTAGACGCCCATGTTGAGGCCCAGGAGGGGTGCCCGCCTCCGCCCCATCTCCTCATTAAAGATGACCTGGTGCATGATGGGGGCCCCCAGGCCGCCGTGCTCGGGAGGCCAGGCCAGGGCCAGCCAGCGCCGCTGCCCCAGCTTGCGCTGGAGCTGACGTGCAAACTCCCACAGGGCATCCACCCCGGCCTCCGTCTCCATATCAAACTCCTCGTCCCAGCCGGGGGGAAGCTCTCGGTCCAGGAACTGCCGCACCTCCTCGCGGAACCGTTCCTCCTCAGCCGTGAAGCGAAAGTCCATGGTCGCCCTCCTCCCTTGTCTGCCCTCCCATTGTGACCCTCATGGACGCCCCGGTCAACGAGACCTTAGGACGGGTGTAAATGACCCTGAGGAGGTGCCGGGCTAAAAAGCAGTCCTGGCATCCGTCATAAGGGAGATCATCCGCCGTTAATGGGCGCAATAATACCTCGTAACCTAAAGATTCGTACAGCTCTTGCCACTCGCGAGCTCTACTAACATCAGTGATAAAGCGACGCCTCCATCCCCGCGCCTGAAGTTGTCCTATGCTATCCGTTCCCCCTTCCCCTCTCTGGCCAGGTAGCACCACCTCTACGCCCCCTATAAGGCTTCAACTAGCCAGCCGTCTCGCACCAAGTCCCAGCCGCTGAAGGCGACGATGGCCCAACATGGCAGCTCCCAGGGCGGTGGTGAACTGCACGGCACCGTCGGGCAAAAAATTCACCTGTAAGCCCAACTTCTCTTCCAAGACCTTGCGCATGCTTGTGAAGCGCATGATCCCCCCAGATACGGTCACTTGGGGTACAAGCCCAACGCGCTTCAGCAGCTGAATGGATCGATCCACCAAGGAGAGGATGGCGCCTTGCATGATGTCAGCCGGGGCCACGCCTGCGGTAACGTGGTTTATCACCTCTGCCTCAGCGAAGACGGCGCACACACTGGAGATAGTGACCGGATTGGTAGACGTCGTAGCGAGCTCCCCTAGCTCTTGGATATCGTATCCCATGTAGTAGGCTGTCTTCTCCAGGAAAGCACCCGTCCCGGCGGCACACTTGTCGTTCAGCCGAAAGCCCAGCACCCGTCCATCCTCGCTGAGCTTGATGGCCTTCATGCTCTGACCTCCCACATCCAGGACAGTTCGCGTCTCGGGGTAGAAGAACCAGGCCCCATAGGCGCAAGCCGTTAGGTCGGTACAATGTGCGTCCCGGAAGGAGACCTGAGCCCGGCCATTACCTGTGGAAACGATGTAAGAGACGTCCTCCCTCTGTAGACCAGCCTCCTCAAGGGCCAGGGAGAAGGCCTCATAGGCCGCCTCGTCCAGGCGAAAGCCCGTGCGTACCATGGCCCTGCTTGCGACGTGGCCCTCATCGTCAGCGATGACCACCTTGGTATAGGAGGCGCCAACATCGATGCCTGCTACCCATACCATACTCTTCACCTCCTACTCCGGGCCCCGGCCAAGGCGAACTCACGCGCGAAGAGGGCTGCCCCTAGAGCCCCCATGTAGTGAGATTCCTCGCTCACGTTAACGGGGATCCCCAACATCTCCCTAACAGCCACCACCATGGCCGGATTGCGGCTCACCCCACCAGTGAAGGTCACCTCTTCCTCAATGCCTACTCGTCGCAAGAGGGCAATAGAGCGGGAGGCGATGGACCTGTGGACACCTAACAGGATGTCCTCCACCTTGCGGCCTCGAGCGAGCCAGGAGAGGACCTCGCTTTCGGCGAACACGGTACAAGTGGTGCTTATCGGCACCGCCTTCTCCGCCCGAAGGGCCATGGGCCCCAGCTCTTCCAAGGGGATGCCAAGAGCCCTAGCCGCCCCTTGCAGGAAACGACCTGTCCCCGCCGAGCATTTGTCGTTCATGGTGAAGTTTTCCACATCTCCCCGCTCGTTGACCCGGATGGCCTTAGTATCCTGGCCACCTATGTCCAGCACGGTGCGAGTGCGAGGGAAGAGATGGACAGCCCCCCGGGCATGGCAGGAGATCTCGGTGACCTGAGCATTGCCGAAAGTCACCTTGTAGCGACCGTACCCAGTTCCCACCGTGAACACCACCTGCTCCGGAGAGAGGCCGGCATCTTGTAAGGCCAAGGCGAAGACCCTTTCAGCGGCCATCGTCACGTTGGCCCCTGTATCGATGAGGGCCCGGCCTACGATACGCCCTTCCTCGTCGATGATGACGCCCTTGGTCTGAGTGGAGCCCACATCTACACCAGCCACGAATATCATGGCCATCCCCCGCTCACTGCACCTTGGCTAACTTGCGAACAGCCATCGCCTCGAAGAAGGCATCGATGCGGTTCTTCATCTGGGCTTCGGCTACCACGCGCCGATCCATATGGTCCGAGTCCAGATACAAGGTGACCACCTGTGGCAGCTCATGGGTCATCACCAGGCGAGTCTCCGCCAGCCCAGTGGTGATGGTGCGGCAGCTCTTAATGGCGTGGAACACCACCCCATCCACCTGATAATCCTGGGCCACCTTGTGGAGGTACTGGGGTTGGGCCAATAAACGACTCAGGCCGAAGCGTACCTCCCGCATGATCCCTTCGGCCATGCTCTCTACTGGCCGCTCGACATCGAAATCATAGTCCACATCACTGCCTCCAGAAGCGAAGGCCATATAGGTGCAGTAGACAAAGTTGCCCCCTTTCTCGTTAAACATCTCGCCAAACCGCCGCCATATGGGATAGCAGGGAACACCGGTCATGAAGAGCCGGAACTTCTCCTCTGGCAGGGCGCCCATCCCATGGGCCACCTTGTATTCCATCTCCTCCACTGTCCGCCGGAAATACTCGGCTCCCTCCTTGGTCCCCCTCAGGACGTTCATGATGCCCAAAAAGGCCGTACCGTGCGAAAGGGCGTCGAAGGGGGCAGGACAGCTCTTGTTAAGCTCCATAAGGCGACGGTAGTAGCGCTTCATCTCATTCTCGTAATAGAGGTGCTCCTGCAAACGACCCTCATCGAACTTGCGCCCGCTCACTTTCTCACACAATCGGATGAGCTCCCACACCTGGTCCACCACATAGCGGCGGTAGAGGGCTTCATTCTTCGGTTCGCCACCATAGGGCTCGCCCGGATAGTATGGATCAGGTATCTCGAGCACCATGACGGGCACCCGATAGAAGCGCTCCCAAATTTCCGCCCACTTGATGTAGGTGTTGCATGCGTTGGTGATGACAGCCATAGAGGGCCGTGGTATGCGGCCCATAGGATGGTCGCCATCTTTGAAATAGAGGCCCACGTCTGCTTTAACGTAGCCACAGACGTCGGGCGAGTACCCATAATCCTCAGCCAGGGCGATGTACTCGTGGGCAACCTTGCGCACGGCGGTATTGAGGGCTACCACCTCCGAGAACACTGGTAGGATGCCGAAAGAACGCAGCAGCGAGGCAAAGCTGCCCATAACGTATACATAACAGGTGGGCCTTCCCTCCTCCCGCGCTTGGGCCAGCTCTCCGAAGTAATGCCGCATCAGGGCCGCCGCCTCTCTGGTGCTACGGCCCACGATGTCGCCGTTCTCACCCATCTCGCTCGCCTCCTACACGAACATAATGCTCTCCACAAACGTCTCTATCTGTAATTGAATCTGCTCGAAGCTTGTCATCGCCTCCTCAAAATCGAAGACAAAGTATCGGATGCCCGCTTCATCCAAGGCCTTTGCGTAGGCCACTTGCTCGTCCAGGCCGGGCTCACACATCTTAGCCGCTCCGATGATGGCCGCCTCTGCTCCGCTCTGGCGGACGAAGCGTAGTATCATCTCCTCCTTAGGGCGCCGGGGGTCGTGTTGGACTGGGCTGAAGGAGTCGCTCTCCAGGTAGGCCTGGGCCAGGTTGCGCACCGGGTCCCCTTGGGTAGGCACATCATAGGTGATCCACCGCAGGCCGATGAGAAGGTCATCGTCCACCACGTAACAGGACTCGCCGATGATGCGCAGCAGCTCCAGGGGGAGCTGCTCACAAAAGCCCCCCAACAGCACGACTCGCAACTTGTCCTGAGGTCTGGCCTTCCGCTCGTAGATAAGCGGGATAGCATATCGCAGCAACTCGTTATGCTCTCGGCGCGGGAGGAGGGTGCCCACAGCCATAAGGACGTACGCTTCCTCCACCGATAGTAGCCAGGGGTGCTCCCTCTTTATGCGGTAGAGCTCTCGCAGCAGGTGGCGATTCTCGTTGAACACTTCTATCGAGCCCCGGAGGTCGTCATCGGTCACCTCCTTACCCGTGATTTCCTCCATCTGGGATAGGAGGCTCCGATATTCGTGCTCCAGGAAGTCTAAGGCCAGACGGGCGGTAGGGTTTTGGGGCAGGCGTAACAGGAGGCATGGGAACTGGAAGTTGGGACGCCATACCGAAGGCAGGTTACGGGCCACATCGCATATGGGATGGCTGACAAACAGGTCTAGGGGAAGCCTCTTTGTCAGGGCCACCTCTAGGTTACTGCGCACGATGCTGCAGATATAAGACCCAAAGTGAGAATCGGCTGCCTTGCGCTCGATGGGGAATCCCCGCAGCTTCACCGGCAGCATGCCCACCGCATGCGCCAACTCCTCAGGAAAATAGACCTGGAAATGCCCCACCACCTTGCCCCCTCCCTCCCGCCAACGGTGCACGGTGGGGAAGCTCATGTCTTCCAACAGCTCACGGCACTCCTGAAGGACACCCTCCAACCCCTTGCCACTCCATGCACTCCATACCTTAGTCATGGCACCCATATTATACTTTTGACCTACCAGACGGTCAATACCTTGCCCCTTACCTTGAGAAAATGTGCGGGGCCACGCTGGGGGGTGGCCCACTTTATAAGCCTAGCAATAACAGAGTGTTGCCCCATTTTCGGCAGAGGTTGAGCTAGCCCCTAACTCTTTGGCGTATAGCCCTTGGCCACGCCTTTACGCCTTACCTATCCCCCTCCCCCAACAGCTCCGGGCTCCTTTACACCGCCCCATCCGGCTGGGCACCCTTCTTAGCGTATAGACGTCCAGTCCTGGGCGATGGCCAGCCTACCCTGCGCCCTATCCCACGCGTAGAAGCGATAGAGAGGCTGCCCTACATGGTCTGTCGGTGTAAAGGCTATCGGGGCACCAGTTATGCCTTTTGTGTCCACCGACAGCGTCTGCATCACCTCCGTGAGTTGCTGCGGTGTGCAGGGCCAGCCGCAGCGCTCAAAGGCTGCAGCGGCCATCATGCCTGCCACCCACCCCCAGATAAGCCTATCGGGCGGGAAAGTGGCGCCGAAGCGCTGATAGGCATCCTTGAGGTCGCGCATGCCCGGCACGTCGTCAAAGCTCATGACCACATGCCGCCCGGTAAACATCTTGTCATCCTTCATGCGAGCCATCTCCGACTCGGCTATGGAAAGCGGCGGGGCTACGAAGCCTCCCTGCCATCCCTGCCGGCGCAAGGCCTCCAGCAGAGGCCCACCGGTGTGCTCCCAAGTGCCCCAGCCGAAGACCCAGTCGGCACCCTTAGATATGATCCGGCTAGCGATGGCATTGTGGTCGTAACCCCGTACCGGTACAACTATCTGGTCCACTACTTCCAGGCCCAGCTCTTGCGCGCGCCTTATCCCGTACTCGACGCCAGAGCGAGAGGAGGGGACATCGTATGCGACGCCGACGACCTTGACCGGCCGCCCCAGCTTGTCGGCCTGAGCCTTGATGAATCGAACGAATGCCTCGTTGTCGTATTGCGGCGCCAGCAGGGGACAGAACACGTTCCGCTGCGGGTTGGGCGGGAACGCTGGAGGCGTGCAGCCCACCTCCACGATGACGAAGGGCAATCCCGCAGACTGGGCCTGCTCGATGACCGGCTGCTGCGTTACCGAAGCCGAGCTCTGCAAGATGATATGCACCCTGTCCGACTCGATGAACTTCTTGGCCTGGGCTGCAGCCAGGGAGGCATCGCTCCTGTTATCGGCGGACACGAGCTGGATGGGGTGGCCATTGATGCCGCCTCGCGCGTTGATGTACTGCACATAGAGGCGGAACCCCTCCAAAGTGGGGGCCCAGGTGTTGGCCCCGGGCCCGGTTACGTCGGCCATGTAGCCCACCTTATACGGCTCGCCCCTCGGAGCCGTAGCTTGAGGGGTGACCGATGGACCAGCCTCTTCCCCGCAGGCCGAAAGGACGCCCATAAGGATTGCTACCATAATCCAGATCACTCGACTCACTCGACGGGCTCTGATCATGCTGCCCACCTCCTTAGCTTTGGCTTTGACTACCATCACCGGGGGTGATCGTCTCTTTGCCTATGAAGATGGTGGCGACCTCAGGACGGACCAGCACCTCTTCTGGTAGCCCTTCCGCCACCTTCTGCCCAAAGTTCAGCACCACCAAGCGGTCGCACAAATCCCTCAACATCTGCACGTCGTGCTCGATCCAAACCATCGGGACACCCAGCTCGTACTTGATCCGCAGCAGGAAGCGGCTAAGGTCCTCCTTCTCCTGTCGGTTCATGCCGGAAGCGGGCTCGTCGAGAAGCAACAGCTTGGGCTCTCCGGCCAGGGCCCGGGCCAGGCCCACCAGCTTCTGGATCCCATAGGGCAAGGAGCTGACAGGGGCATCGCGAAAGCGCGATATCTCCAAGAAGTCCAGCACTTCTTCAGCCCTATGGCGCTGCCGAGCTTCATCTTCCAACGCTGGCCCCAACCAGAACATGGCCGTCAGCACGTTGGCCCTCCCGAATGGGTGCCTCCCCACCAAGACGTTGTCCATTACGGTGCCGTGGCGGAAAAGCTCTATCCCCTGGAAGACCCTGGTAATGCCCATGCGCGCCACCTGGCTTGGCGGCAGGCCAGTGATGTCGCGACCCATAAATAGGACACGCCCGCGCCGAGGGCGGTAGTAGCCATTTATGACATTCAACAGCGTTGTTTTGCCGGAGCCGTTGGGCCCGGCGATGCCTAAGATCTCGCCCTGGGCCACATTAATGCTCACGTCCTCCAAAGCCACGAGGCCGCCAAATGTTACCGTTACTGCCTGTACCTCTAGAATATCCATAGTCCTAACCATACCAGCGTCGCCGGCGGCGGTACTGCTTCACCTCGCGATAACTCTTGACTCCCTGGGCTGAGTCGCTCATGCCCAGGTAGAACTCCCGCACGTCCTCGTGAGCGAGCAGCCTCTCAGGTGGGCCATCAAAGACGATTCCCCCGTTTTCCATGACGTAGCAATAATCGGATATGCGTATGACCATGCTGGCGAACTGATCCACCAGCAGCACCGTAAGCCCCATCTCCTCTCTTATCGCCCTCAACCTGTCCTCGAGGTGCGCCAGGACCGAGGGAGCCAGACCAAGGGACATCTCGTCGACGAGAAGCAAAGAGGGGTTGTTCAGCAGGGCCATGGCGATGGCAAGCATCTGGCGCTCCCCACCCGAGAGGTACCCAGCTACTTGTCTTCGCCGTTCGGCAAGTAGGGGGAACCATTCGAATATTTGCTCGAGAACCCTGCGCTGGCTCTTCCCGTCACTGGAGCCACCCCGCCATCGTGCAACGGCTAAATTCTCCTCCACTGTAAGGGTCAAGAACACCTTGTCTCTTTCGGGCACGAGGGCAATGCCCAAGGAGGTTGTCTCGTGGGGTTGCAGCCCTTTGATGCTACGCCCCTGATATACGATGTCGCCCTCGGTGATCTGAGCATCCTCGCCAGGCAGGAAGCCGGATATGGCCCGCAGCAACGTGGTCTTGCCAGCTCCGTTGATGCCTATGACCCCTACCATGGCCCCAGCTGGCACGACTAGCGATACATTCCGGATAGCCACTAACTTGCGGTGGTAGGTCACCTCCAGGTTATGGACACGGAGCAAAGGTTGAGGGGTGGACATGTTTACCTTAGCCCGCTAACCATAAACTTGAAAGGCCACAGCTGGAAGAAGGACTTCACTCTCTCCCACAGGGCCACCAGCCCCCGCGGCTCTAGCAGGAATACGGCAACTATGACCCCTCCGAAAGCTATGCGCTGGAGCTGAAGAATGTTGATCACCAGCCGCTCGGGCGTGGGAAAGATGTGAACGATGAAGTCGATGACAAATGGCAACAGAGTGATAACAAAAGCACCCAGCAGCGATCCTAAAATGGACCCTAAGCCACCCACCACAATCATGGCCAAATACTGTACCGTGAGCAGGAAGGAGTACTTCTCTACCGAGACGAACCCAGCGTGGTAGGCATCTATTGCACCAGCCATGGCTGCCAAAGCCGAACTTACCGTGAAGGCCAGGAGCTTATAGCGCACGAGAGGAATGCCGCAAGCCTCGGCAACGATGTCCCGGTCCCGTATAGCTTGCCACGCCCTCCCCACCCGGCTCCGGACGAGGTTGATGCACGCTAGCGTCGTAAGGGCAGCCACGACACCTAGCAGATAGTACCATTCACGGTCGCTGTCGATAATCAGAGGGCCGAAAGAGGGCTTGGGTATAACGATGCCCGCCGAGCCACCGAGCCTGTGCTGATACTCGCTGGCACCATAGACGATCACGGCATGCAGCGCCAGTGTGGATACCGCCAAATAAAGGCCCTTCACCCTCAGGGAGGGCAGCCCCACCAGCACACCCAACACCGCACCCACTGCCGACGCCGCAGCCACCACCGGTATGAAGGCAGAGAACTCCAGCTCCTTCACCATGAGGGCAGCTGTGAAGCCGCCGGCGGCAAAAAGCCCAGCAAAACCCAGCGACACCTGCCCCGCATAACCAATGAGCAGGTTCTGCGAAAGTGCGCCAAGCACCGCGATAAAACACAGGTTGACAAGGTGAACCTGGAAGTTAGAGCCCACCAGTGGGAAGAGGGCCACCGCTATGGCTAGGGCAAACAGCGCCTGCTTCTTAAAGGCTGTGTCGAAGACGGCCAGAGCCTGGCGGTAGGAGGTGTAGAAGTAGCCACTGCCGCTGGCCATGCTCACACCCGCTCCAGCTCCTCTTCCTCTCCCAGAAGGCCCCAAGGCCTCAGGATGATGAAAGCGAGGATGATGAAGTAGGGCACCACGCCGGCCAGCAAGGGGTCGGCGTAGCGCACCGCCAGGTTCTCGCTCATGGCCACCATCAGGGAGGCGATGACCGTCCCAAGGATGCTGGTCAGCCCGCCAGCCAAGGGTACCGCCAGGGCGCGCAGGCCCTGCTCAGCTATGTTAGGCTCGAGTCTAACGTTGGCGGCAAAGGCCAGCCCCGCTATCCCTGCCCCTATAGCCGCTAACGCCCATGACAGAGCGAATGCCAAGTGAATGTTAACACCCCGCTGAGATGCTAGTACGGGATGCTCTGCCGAAGCCCTCATCTGCATACCTATCCGGGCGAGACGTAGGAAGGCGATGACGCCACCAATAAAGAGAACCGCCGCAGCCACCGCCCCCGCCTCTACTACTGTAACGGCAGCACCAGCCGGCAGATGCAGCGTCTTGTTGGTGATACCTAGCACCTCCAGCGGGTACCGGGCCTGGGCCGTCCATACCAGCTCCGATACCCCTCTCAGCACGATGGCTAGGCCCACAGTCATCAGGACGATGGAGAACACCGGGTGCCCTGTCATGGGTCGGATGGTTGCCCAGTAGATCACTCCTGCTACCACCGCCACAAGGACTAGGGCCAACAGCACCATCAGGGGCAGAAGGCCTCGACCCAATACGGTAAGGGCGAACAAGAAGTAGGCACACAGCATCAAGAGCTCGCCATTGGCCAAATTCAACACTCGAGACGCCCGATAGACCAGGACATAGCCTGTGCCCACCAAGCTGTAGAACGCCGCCAGGACCACCACCTGCGCCACCAGTTGGGCATCCATCGCTACGCCCTCTACTGTTGGCTCACAACTGTTACTGACACCTCCCGCTTGCCCGTGTGTTCGACCCGATACCAGGGGCCCACCGGCACGATCCGGTTGCTGGCGCTGTCCCACTTGTACAGACGCTGGTACCGCTGGCCGATATGGTCCGTGGGGGTAAACTTGAGCTTGGCCCCCGCTGGCCAGATCCCGCTAGCACCGTAGTCCACCTCGAGGTTGTTCATCGCCTGCTGGAATTTGGCCCGGTCGCAGGGCCAGCCGCACTGACGCAAAGCGCTTTCCACCATGACCCCCAGTGCCCACCCGTACATGAGCCGGGGGACGGGGAACGCCGAACCGAACTCGCGCGCCGCCGCCTCCAGCTCAGCGTGGAAGGGCTTACGCTCTGCCAGTGGGTATACTCCGAAGGAGATAATGAGCTGGTCCGACTTGAACCGCTCCAGGATGTCGTCATAGCCCAGGGGCGGGTCGCCCACCCATGTCCCCCGCCATCCCTGGCGCAGGAGGGCCTGGAACAGGGCCAGCGTCGCCTCCTCAGGGGCCCCGCCCGTGCCCCATTGAGCGCCGAAGTCGATGCCCTGGCGGGCGATGGGCCCCAGGTCGGCCGGCGGTGGGTTGGGCACCACCACCATACGCGCCTCTAGCCCTTTCCCCTGCAGTCGCTTGGTAGCGTCATCGACGATGGCCCGAGAGGCGGGGATGTCCAGTGCGGACAGGAAGACTTTCGCCCCCGGCCCGCCTTGCTGAGCGATGTATTCGACTACCGGTGCCAGATGGGAACCTATCCCCCCGGCCAGCAGGGGAGTGCAAAAGAGCAGGGGGTCCGGGTCGGGAGGCGCCTGCTGATCGATACATCCGGTGGAAGATAGAACCGCCGCCCCGAGCGGCTTCGCCTGCTCCAGCACCGGCAAGATATTGGATGAAGGGCCCAGCATGACTACGGTTAGGGCGTTATTGGATTCGAACAGCTCCTTGGCTAAGGCACCGGCCACCGATGGGTTGGCCTGGCTGTCTTTGACCACGAGGTTGACCGGGTGACCGTTTATGCCGCCGCGGGCGTTAAGGTGGCGGATGTATAGCCGGAACCCCTCGGTGAACGGAGCATAGGTGCTGGCGACCGGCCCGGTGATAGCTGCCACCGCCCCTACGTTGTAGGGCTCACCGGCAGCAGCAGGAGAGGCGGTGGGCGTGCCCGGTTGCTTTTCAGCACGGCAGGCGGCAAGTAATATGCTGACCACAAAGAGGATCACCATCGTCCGGCGCATGGCCTACCTCCTTAAACCTCTCTAGGACGTGCCGGTTCCTGGTACATGGACTCCACCAGTTCACGGAACTTCTCGTACATCAGCCGTCGCTTCACCTTGCGAGTGGGGGTGATCGGCTCCCCCTCTTCCTCCGGGTCCAGCTCCTTGGGAATGATGCGGAAGTACTTGACCTGCTCCACCCGCGCTAGGTGCGCGTTGGCCCGGTCTATCTCCTGCTGGATGAGCTTTTGCAGCTCCGGTCTGGCTATCAAGCTGCTGAAGCCCGTAAACGGGATCCCTTGTTGTCTGGCCCACTCAGCGCAGTTGTCGTAATCGATCTCGATGAGCGCCGTCAGGTATTTGCGTCCTTCGCCGAAAACCACCGCCTCGCTGATGTAGGGGCTGGCCTTGATGAGGGTCTCGATCTCGGTGGGGCTAATGTTCTTGCCGCCAGCGGTGACGATGATATCTTTCTTGCGGTCTACCAGCCTGAGCTCGCCCTCGCTCGTCCACTCGCCCACGTCGCCGGTATGCACCCATCCCTCCTCGTCCAGCACCTCAGCCGTCTTGACCGGGTCCTGCCAATAGCCCGAGAAGACCGACGGGCCCCGGAAGAGGACCTCGCCGTCCTCGGCAAGACGGACCTCGGTTCCTGGCACCGGCCTGCCGGCGGTTCCGGGTTTCGGGAACCGTCGTTCCTGGGCCGTCAGGAGTCCTCCACATTCGGTCTGACCGTAGCCGTTGCGGAGGTCCACCCCCCACATCTGCCACAGGGCCTGCACGCGGTCCGGGATGGGCGCGCCGCCGGTGAGGGCCACCCTGACGCGCATGAGGCCAAGCTTGTCCAAGATGGGGCGGAACACCAGCAGCCACCCGATACGGTGCAGGAGGGCTAGCAGTATCGAGTCGCGTCCGTCCCATCGGCGCTCGAGCCGCCGCCACGCCACCGCCATCGCCAGCTCGTACGCCCACCTCTTTACTAGGGACGAATTCTCGATGCCGATGAGGACCTGGGAGGCGAACTTCTCCCAGTATCGTGGCACTGTGCCGATGAACGTTGGGGATACCTCGAAGAGGGTCTGGGCGTACTCCTCAATCCCCTCACCGATGTGTACCTCCAGATCTATGAGCAGGGGCAGGCCGATGGTCATCAGACGTTCGAAGATGTGAGCCAGAGGCAAGACGGACACGCTTCGGTGGCGGCCGCGCAGCAGCTCCGGTAGGGCGAGGCAGAGCCCGGCAGCCCCGCTGAGCAGGGCGCTGTGCGATATCATGGCACCCTTGGGCGGGCCGGTGGTGCCCGACGTGTAGACGATGATAGCCGGGTCGGTGGGCTTCACCTCCTTCACCAGCGAGGCGAACATGTCTGGGTGTTGGCGCCTGGCCTGTGCTCCCAGCTGCTCAAGCTGGCTAAAGGTCATGATGCGTGGGTCCCTGTACATGAATAGGGCCCTTGTGTCGGCCACCACGATGCGCTCGAGGCCCGGCAGCCGGTCGGCCACCGCCAGCACCTTGTCCAGGTGCTCCTGGTTCTCGGCCACAAACACCCTGGCCCCGCCGTTCTCCACCAGGTACAAGACCTCGCTGGGGGAACTGGTGGGATACACGCCGTAGACGATGGCGCCCAACGCCTGGGCTCCCAGGTCGGCCAACACCCACTCGATGCACGTGTCGCCCATAATGGCCACGCGGTCGCCCTTCCTAAGGCCCAGTTGCGCCAGTCCGAGGCAAACGTTTTCCACTCTCTCCCGTAGGCCGGACCAGGTCAGCTCATGGTAGATCCCCAGCTCTTTGTATCGGTAGGCGACCCTGCTCGAGCGTTCCTGAGCCCGGTGCACCAGCAGCCCCGGGATGGTGCTGCTGCGGGCCCTCCGTAGTAGCTCATCGGGGGACGGAACTTGGGGTCGGGCACGCGGCACAGCCACCATGGCCTCACCCCCATCCAGCAACCTTCACGCCCCCTGGAACTGGGGTTGTCGCTTCTCGCGGAAAGCCTGTACGCCTTCCTGATAGTCCCGTGTGCGCATCAGGAAGGCCTGGGCTAGCATCTCGGTGAGATGGGCAGCCTGGACGGAGGAGTCGGCGGCAGCGTGAAGGACGACCTTGGCCATCCCTAGGGCTAGGGGGGCCTTGGCCTTGAGGCTTCGTGCCAGGGCTAGCGCCTCGTCCATGAGCTGCTCATGGGGCACCACCTTCGTCACCAGGCCCATCTGATAGGCCTCCTGGGCAGTAAGTAGGTTGCCCCCCAGCACCAGCTCCTTGGCGCGCAGCAGCCCAAGCAACTTCACCAGGCGGGAACTGCCTTCGCTGGCGGGTATCAAACCGATGTTGGCCTCCACGAATCCTAGGCGCGCCCGCTCAGAGGCGATGCGGAAATCGCAGCCCAAGGCTAGCTCTATGCCCTCGCCCACCGCAACGCCATTTATGGCCGCGATGACTGGTTTGGGTAGCGTCTCTAGGTTGGAAACAAACCCGAAGCGGTTCCTAACCCATTCGAAGGGCAATACCCTTCCGGGGGCCGTCCATACCTGACGCTCGAACATTTCGATGTCAGCACCAGCAGAGAATGCACGCCCAGCGCCTGTGAAGATAAGCACCCGGTACCGGTCCTCGGACTTCACGGCATCGATGACATCATTGATCTCGCGGAGGGTTTGCTGGTTGAATGCGTTGAGCTTGTCTTCGCGGTTGAACGTAACCACCACGATGCCGTCCTCCGGCTCATCCCACCTGAGGTGTTGTAGCTCCATCGTCACCTCCCAAGGCTAGATTTAATTGGCCAACCCGCCGGTAGAATCAAAGCTCGCAGGCGATTATATAGGCCATCCCAGGTGGTGTCAACCTCTGGCGGCCTTGTCTTGCAAAAAGGCGAGGGTAGACTGGTGATGCTATGGGTAGGGATGGGGAGCGGTTGCCACGTGCGTTCCAGCTCTGTCTGGAGGTGGCCTAGGCCCATCGCCAGGGCAGGGTCCCTGAGCGCAAGCGGGGCCACCCCTGCGTCTACGGCTGGGACCTCTATCTGGCCCTCCTCCTCTTCCGGGCCTACCTGCGGGCCACCTATCGGGAGACGGTGGCTATCCATCAGGCCCTCTTCCCCGACCGCCCTTGCCCCTCCTGGAAAGTCCTTGCACCACTCAAGGGCACCTCCGCCAAGAAGGGCAGGCCCCTCCATCTACCTACCGGCCGCGGGCGGTGGTGGGGGGCCTGTTGGGGGTTATTAAGAGCAGACTCGTCAGTGGCTACCTCGTCACCCTCAGCTAGCACCGCTATCTGCAAGACAAGCCCACCCGTGGCGCTTTTACCCAGCGCGGGTGGCGCTTTTCCAGGCAACGCCGGGCTCAGACATCGCGAGGGGGACCTCAGGGCTGGAACGAGAGGCCCTTGCTATGAAGAAGGAGCGAGATGGCCAACCGAAGAGCCTGCACCAGCAGCCCCCTCTCGGGCACCCTGCAGACCATGAGTCCCCGACCTGCTGGCAACTGCTACTGGAAATAGGTGACCCCAATCACGTAACGGCTGGAGCGGCAGCGTACACAAAGACTACCCACCACCAGCCAGCAGCACCCCTACCGGTGTCAACCTCGTATTTCACGTCATACCTCGGCGCCTATATCCTCATCCCTGAAGAAAGTCCAGCACCATCTCGGCCACCAGTTCAGGGCGCTCCATGGGCAAGAAGTGGCTGGCTCCCTCCACTACTCGCAGTCGCGCCCGGCCCAGCCTCCGGGCGAGTTCAGAGGCGGCGAACGAATAGATGGGCTCAGTTTCGCTGCCCGTCAGCACTAGCGCTTCGGCCTTTACGTAAGGTGCCAGCGACCAAGCATCGAGCTCCAGATAGCCTTCAAACACTTGTGCCTCGATCTCAGGAGGGCACTTCAGCTCCACCTCACCTTCCCCGACCTGGCGTGTCCCTCTCTCCACGTACAGCCTGAGCACTTCGGCGTTCCACCGGTTGAAGGGCGCCCGAGAGCTATAAGATCCGAGCATGGCGTCTCGGCTGGGCCAACGACTCCGGCGCCGGCGCGCGGCGGCCGCTATCTCCATCACTCGCTCCAATGAGTGTACGGCCATCAGGGTATAGCGCTGTGCATCCACGCCGCCGATCCCCTCGTAGCGCGTCGTTGGCAGGGGGAGGATGCTCGGCTCGATGAATACCAGCTTCTGCACCCTATCGGGATGGCGGGCCGCGAACGCCAGGGCAGCTGCGCAGCCTACCGAGTGGGCCACCGGCAGGACGGCGCCAAGGCCGAGCGCCTCCACCAGCCCGGCGTAGTCGGCAGCGAGGACAGACCAGCTATAGCCCTGGGGAGGCTTGTCCGAGTCCCCGTGTCCGCGGGCGTCGTAGGCATAGACGTGGAAGTGGCGGGCCAGATAGCGCGCCACCGGCTCCCAGAGCCAGGCTAGGAATCCAGTAGCATGGCCAAGGGTGACTACTGGACCAGGCCCAGGCCACTCAAGGTAGTGGAGTCGCAGTCCGTTAACGACTACAAAACCCTCTTGCATAGCACAACCAACAGATGCTCGCCCATCAGTTATTGCCCCAGAGGGCCTCGTGGTTTATAAGCGCCAACTTTGGCTGCCACGGCGGGGCCTGGCCACGCCCCCCGGTATTCAGCGCTTGATTACGAGGGCGAGGCATGCTTCCAAGAACTCATCGACATTGTCCCTCTCTGGCTCATACCACTTGTACAGCCAGGAGGTCATGCCCATAATGGCATGGGCAGCATAACGGGGGTTGATATGCGTAGGGAGATATCCCGCCTCGATGCACGCCTTTATTGCTTCGATGAATACCTTGAGATAACGCCGCTCCTTGATCTTCAACTGCTCTCGATACTGCTCGTCCAGGTACTGCTTCTGGTCAAAGAAGACATTGAATAGCCAAGGCTCAGCCGCAATCGTGTAGACCTGGTGCCGGATCAGCTCCTTCAACCTCTCCATGGGGTCGGGGATCTCGGCCACCCCTTCCATCTTTTCCAGCGCCCGACTCATAGCCCGGTCAGCGATCATGGCCAAGAGCACAGCCTTCGAGGGTATGTAATAGTAAACCGTGGCTTTGCTCATGTCCAAGTCACGGGCCACATCCTCGATGGAGGTGCCAGCAAACCCGTTTTCCCGGAACAAAGCGGCGGCCCGTTCCAGGATGGCCTCTCGCCGTTCCAGATAATAATCGGAGGGCTCAGTATGCCTACGCCGTCCTCGTCGCTTCCCCGGCTCCGCCTGCGCCACTGGCCCCATGGTCAACTGAACGACGAGGGATATCTCCTTCCCTGATGCTACCATAATGGAGTGGGGAGAGGCAACAAATCCCTCAGGACCTCAGATGGACTTTAGCCACCAGCACGACTTGCCCTTGGCCATTGCGAGCCTCCACTCCACCCTCCGTGGGTACCACCTCCAGCTCGTCCCCCGGCAGCACAGGCGCTGTGAAGCGGGCCTCGAAGCCTCTCAGGCGGTCTAGCCCTACCTGGGCTACTATGCCGTCCAGGACAAGGCTGGCTGTTAGAGGCCCGTGCGCGATCACTGATGGCAGCCCCGCGCTGCGAGCAAACTCGTCGTCGAAATGGATAGGGTTGAAGTCACGGACCGCACATCCGAAACGGGCGATCTGTAATCGATTGATAGGGCCCACCTTGAAGGGTTTCAGCTCCATCGCTTAGTCCCCCCTTTCGATGAACACGGTGCGCTGACGGCATATCAGTTCGCTCTGTTCGTCTTTGAACTCGCTCACCACCACGGCGAAGCGAAGGTTGCCCTTGGTATAGGCGTCGTCGACGTATACCCTGATGCGCACCCTCTCCCCAGGCTGGAACGGGCGAGCCCATTCATAGGACTGGGTCCCCAACAGGGCCTTCCTGAGGTCGATGTTCAAGGCGTCCACCAGGGCCCGCTCGCCAGCTATCGCTGGGCCAAAGTACGACACTAGGCTAGCTGTCTCCTTACTCGTCGAGCTGCCGATAGCTGCGGCCAGGGTCTCCATTTGCCGGGACGAGAGGACCTCCTCAACTTCGAACAGCACTTTCCCTTTCACAGATTCGTCCATATCCTGACCTCCTTTTGAAGAGAATGTCTCTCGGTGCCCTCCTCCAACCATCGCATCTCTTCGAATGGGTTGTGGCACGAGTTACAGTACCATATAGCCCGACATACCGAGGCCCCGAAGGGCGACTCTTGGCGCACATTCACCGAGTCACAGTAGGGACAACGCAGCCATCGGCGGCCCTCGCTATCTAGCTCCGGAATCGCGATCCCGTACTCACGCAAGCGACGTCGGCCCTCTGGACTGATAAGCCCCGTGGACCAGGCGGCAGCGTCCAGCCAGCGACAGCGTATATCACGATCGCCAAAGGCGACCTTCAAGCGCTTTTCCACAAGCAAGCGGATGAGCTCGCGGGCGGGGCACCCCGCCCGGGTAGGGATAAGCTCCACCTCTATGACTCCGTCCGCCGCCGTCCCACAGTTCGCCACCAGCCCCAGGTCGACGATGCTCACCGGAGCCTCAGGATCCTCCACATCACGCAGCACCGCCAGAATCTGCTCGCTGGAGAGTGGTTCGTTATCGGCACCCATAGACCCGCCCTCCCCTTCAGCCCCAGGTAATGGCTTCCGGATCTGACCGGTAGATGCGCTGCTGCTCACGCACGAACTCCCAGAAGGACGAGACATCTGGCCCAGGCGTGGGCTCGCTAGCCATCTCAGATAGCAAACTGTCGGCGTGCGGGAGCGATAACGGCGCCAAGACCTTAGCTACGGACTCAGCCCACTGGCGGCGGAGAGTGGCCGGATCCCACCACGTTGGAGCATCCTTTACCCAGAACGTATCAGTCACGTAAGGGAGCAATAGCTCTATGGCGGACCCCAGTCGCTGGCGTGCCTCAGGGTGACGACCAAGGGAGGTCATCCACCAGCGCCAGTAACGTCGGTGTTCCTCTTCCTCTCGTTCCATGATAGCGACGATGCCTGCTAAATCTTCCACCTCCGATAGTCGCCCCACCCGCACGCTTTCCGCTTCCTCGTACAAAAAGGCCCTGACGACGAAGGCCGCCCAGTCGTCCAGAAGTTCCAGCTTGAGCAGGCTAGAGTTTCGGAAATCTGAGGGTTCCCGCTCGAAGAAGTACCGCTCCTTGTCTCGCCGTCGCTCGACATCTGGGCCCGGGAATAAAAGGCCCAGCAATAGCTCGGCATGGCCGAATTCGTCTTGACCGATGCTGGCCATGGCAAGGATCTTCTCCAGATCTGGGCTAGCCCCACAGGAGCGGCCCAGCAAATAGGTCGCGAAGAAGATCTCGTCGTCCGCCCAGGCACGCACGATGGGCTCGAGGTCTGCTCTCATGGTACCGCCTCACCCCGTGGACAACTTGGGTGGCGTATAGCCAGCGGCCGCCAGCTTACGGACGTAGAACGATGGCCGCCGAAACTCTGTCTCCTGGATGCGCCTTCGGTCCCACTCGGCATCAGGGATCATCTCCGCTATAAACCGACGGTCTACAACCCACAGCCGCTCGAAAGTGTCGAGACGGAGGAAGATGTGGTATGCCGCTTCTAGAGCCGACTCAGGATCGGGTGCCCGCACGCTCCCTACGTGCTGCAATGGCTCCCCCTTCCTGAATCTCACAAATGCTTCGTATTCTTGCACCGCTTACACCCCCTAAGCCGCCAAGGGCAGCTCCTTTAGAGCTTTCAGCGCCCATTGGTCATTCTCGTAGCTTCTCTTGAACTCCTCCACGTACCACTCTTCAAGCGGCGTTCGCTGGCGTATGAGGTGGAAAAATCGGTCCCAGTCCAGAGGCGAGTAGCGCCACTCTCCTGTATCCGGGTCACGCTCCAGGTTCGGGTCGGGCTCCACCCCCAAGCTGCGGACGATGGGGTACAGCATGCTGATCCATTGCTGCCGCAACGTCTCGTTTTCATCCACCTTCACCCGCCATTTGCGCCAGTCCCTGCCTTTGGTAAGGTGCTCAGGAGGCCCGAACTGATAGATGGCGATATGCCACCACTTAGCGAGCCCCTCCTGCACCTGAGAGCGCTGACGTGGGGTACCCTCGGTCACCAGCTCGTGGCAAAGTTGAAGGGCATGATAGAAATGGAATGACTCTTCCCTCATGATCTTTTTCATCACGCGACAATAAGGCAAATAGCTACCGTGAGCCAAAGAACGGAACTGAACGACGGCGGCAGAATTGGTTAACAAGAGGAAGGCGGGCAGCTCGCCCCAGCTATCTACGGGGAACTTGAACGGGTAATTAAGGTGTATACGGCCTTCTAAGTAATCGCTGAACAGTTCCTCGCGGCTCTTACCAAGATCTTCCAGCATCCGCGCGGTGATGTGGCAGTGGCCTACCTCGTCCTGGATCTTGCCGAGGAGAGGGCGCCGACGCCATAAGGTGGGCGCCATGTACATCCATCTCCGGAAAAGAGGCATGGGCACGACCTCAAGGATAGCTTGGAAGCTCGCTATCTTTATGACTTCGTTCTTGTACTCTTCTGGCATCCAATCCCCTGCCTCTACTTTGCCGCCGGCCTGGATGTAGGCCACAAACCCATCCACGTCCTCCATGGAGGGAGGGAGCCTATGAACCGGTTCACCCATCATTACACCCCCTGTTTGTAACCATTCGGTCTACTATTCGTTTGAAAACATTATAGAGCGGCTACCCAGTTTGTCAACCCCGTAAGGGAAGGCTTTTACCACTCCAGGCATGCTATAGGTGGTGGGGTGACGGGAGAGGGTGGTGGCCAGGGAAGGCAACACTGCCTCGACCATTGGCAAGGTAAGGGTTTTAGGGTCTGTGGTTTAGGGCCCTCTCTTCGCCGAGACTTGGTGTCTCGCCGTTCCCAGGGGCTGGGGTTGCATGATAGCCACTTGCCTGTCCGTCGCAGGTCAACAATACCCGAGCACCCGAGGGGGCTACCCAATGGCCTGTCACGTTTTGGGTGGTGGGGCACCTTCTCACATCATGGTATATCCACCGCTGACGGATAGGGTCTGGCCCGTGATGAAGCTGGCAGCGTCGGAGGCCAGGAAGACCACGGCGTTGGCCACCTCCTGGGCAGTCCCCAGCCGCCGCATGGGGTAGGCGCGGGCGATGCGCTCCCGCATCTCAGGGCTGGTCCAAGCGTCCAGCCCAGAGCCTGCCCGCCACATGCTCTGGGACCCTACTTCCTCGGCGCTTTGGGGGATGGTGGTGCCAGGGCAGACGCAGTTGACCCGCACGTTGTAGCGGCCATACTCCCGCGCCAGGGCCTTGGTGAGGGAGATGATGCCCCCCTTGCATGCCGAATACACCGCCTCCCGGTACTCGCCCATGCGCCCAGCATCGGAGCCGATGTTGACGATGGCCCCTCCACCGCGCTCTATCATGTGGGGAAGGACAGCCCGGCACCCATAGATGACCGACCAGAGGTTGATGCGCACCTTCTTCTCCATATCCTCCCACGTGTCGTCCAGGAAGAGGCAAAGGCGGTCCCAGCCTACGTTGTTGACCAACGCGTGCACACCGCCCAGCTCCTCTATGGCCCGCTGCACCATGGCCTCCACCTGGGCCCGGTCGGTGACGTCGCAATGGATGGGAAGAGCCACTTCCGCCCCCAGGTCCTGGGCCTGATGGGCCACCCGCTCCGCTCCCTGGTCGTCGATCTCCGCTATGGCGATGCGCGCCCCCTCACGGGCGAAGGTGAGGACGATGGCGCGCCCGATGTTGGATGCTCCGCCGGTAACGATGACCCCCTTGCCCTTAAGCCCCAGATCCATGGCTTCACCCCCTTTAGAACTGCGGCGTCCGCTTCTCCAGGAAGGCTTGCACCCCTCGCATGGCGTGGTCAGAGGAGGCCACGTATTCCAGGAAGGTCATCTCCTCCGCTCGGATGGCCTCCCGCAGGGGGAGGTCCCTACCGCGACGCACCGCTCGCTTGATGGCACCTATGGCCTGGCGGCTCTTGGGCCGCAGCTGGGAGAGGAGCTCCTCTAAGGCCCCGTCCAGCTCCGCCGCCGGCACCGCCCGGTAGGCCAGCCCCCACGCCTCCGCCTCCCGCCCCGAGAGCCAGCGCCCCGTCAGCAACAGGTCCATGGCCCGGAAGTGGCCCAAGCGACGGTATAGACGTTGCGTGTTGCCTCCACCGGGCATGAGGGCAAAGTTGATGTGCTGGTCGCCGATGCGGGCGTCCTCGGCAGCCAAGATGAAGTCGCAACACATGGCCAGCTCCAATCCCCCTGCCAGACAGTGGCCATGGACGACGGCCACGGTGGCTGCCGGCAGGGCCTCCAGAGCGATGAACACATCGTTCAGTCGCTCTATGTAGGTGGTAAGTAGTCGCAGGTCCTGGAAGGCCTGGCTGATAAACTTGAGATCGGCCCCGCTGCAGAAGGAGCGCCCCGCCCCTCTGATGACCAGGGCCTTAATGCCCTCATCCTCCCTTACCTCTTCCACCACCTGGCCCATCTCCTCCACCAGCTCGGGGCTGAGGGAGTTAAGGGCGTGAGGGCGGTTGAGGGTCAGGTATCCCACCCCTTCCTTCTTCTCCCATAGGATGTTCTGGTAACCCATGTCTCCCCCCTAATATGGGAGATATTCACGGCCCAGGACCTCGCGGGCGATGATGAGCTTCATGATCTCCGGTGTGCCGTCTCCTATTTCCAGGCCCAGCACATCTCGCAGCCTCTGCTCCAGGGGCAGGTCCTGGCTGTAGCCGTAGTGGCCGTGGAGGATGATGCACGCCCGGATGGCGTCCACCGCCACCTGGGGGGCCATCCACTTGGCCATGGCCATCTCCTTGGTGTGAGGCAGGCCTTGGTCGCGCAGCCAGAGGGCCTTATAGCAAAGGAGTCTGGCCGCCTCGAGACGGGTCAGGTGCTCGGCGATCTGGAACGAGACCCCCTCGAACTTGGCGATGGGACGCCCAAAGGCCCGCCTCTGCTTCACGTACTCGATGGTCTCCTCTAGGGACTGCTGGGCAGCCCCCAGGCAGCAGAGGCCAATGATGGCCCGGTTGAAGTCGAAGGCCGTCATGGCCTGCCGGAATCCCTCTCCCTCAGCACCGATGCGATAGGAGGCAGGCACCCTTACCTGGTCGAAGAAGAGGGACCCCCGCTGAGTGAGCTTCTCCCCAGGGCTGTGGTATACGGAACGGGATACCCCCGGCAGGTCAAGGGGGACGATGAAGCTGGAGATGCCCCGCGCCCCCTCGCCACCGGTGCGGGCGAAGACCACGGCCACATCAGCCATGCCGGCGAAGGTGATGCTGCTCTTCTCCCCATCCAAGACGTAAAAGTCCCCGTCCCGTGTGGCCCGTGTGCGCAGGTGGGCCGCATCGGACCCCACCTCCGGCTCGGTGAGGGCAAAGGCGAACACCTTTTCCCCCCGCACCAAGGGCGGGAACCATTCCTCCTGTACCCCCTCATCGGCCATCTTCAGCAGCTCGGCCCAGATGGCGGTGAGCTGGATGAAAAGGGTGCAGTTGAAATCTCCCCGCCCTATCTCCTCCGCGGCGATGCCGCATTGGACATAGGAGGCCTCCATACCCCCATAGCGGGCGGGGGCCCGCAGGCCTAGGAGGCCCACCTCGGCCAGGGCCTTCACCTCCTCCCGTGGGAAGGGCTCCCCACGGTCCCAACGGGCATAGTTGGGAAGGAGATGGCGCAAGGCGAAGCGGCGTAAGACGCCTCTAAAGCTCTCTTCCTCCGGACTGAAGGCGAACTCCATAGCTGAAGAAAGGGGCGCCCCGTCTCCCCGATTTGCTCGCCCATAGTTAAGCAACCATCCTTACCGCTGTCAACCCCCAGGCCAGGGCATCAGCGGGGATGGGTCGGAGGGAGGCGCCGGTGCCAGGAAGTGGCCTGCTGATAAGCGTGGGCCGCCCTGAGGACGGTCCCCTCCTCCCACCACCGCCCCACCAGTTGCAGGCCCACAGGCAGGCCGGCGCTGGTGAAACCACAGGGGACCGATATGGCTGGCTGGCCTGTCAGATTGAAGGGATTGGTGTTGCGAATGAGGGTGAGGGTAGCCTCCAGGTCCCCCTCCTCTATGCGGGGCGCCACTATAGGCGTGGTAGGAGTGGCCAGAAGGTCCACCTCCCTGAACACCTCCTTCCAGGCAGCCACGATGGCCTTTCTCGCCCGTTGGGCCTGGACGTACTGGACAGCCGGCATGAGGGCACCCATCTCCAGGCGCAGACGCACATCCTCACCATAGGCCTCGGGACGTTGACGGAGGCGAGGGAGGTGATAGGCCGCGGCCTCCGGCAGCATGATGGAGACCACAGCGTGAGGTATCACGTCCACATACGGCAGGGACACCTCCCGCACCTGGGCGCCCAGGGCGGCCAGGACGTCCACCGCCTGGCGCACCAAGTTCACCACCTCCCCGTCCACCCCCTCCCAGAAGTGTTCACGGGGCAGGCCGATGCGCAACCCCCGCACTCCCTCCTCCAGCTGATGGCTGTATCGGGGCACGGGGAAGGGGGCGCAGGATGCATCCCTCTCGTCGGGCCCACCGATAACCTCCAGCATCAAAGCGCAGTCCTCGGCCGTGCGGCACATGGGCCCCACGTGGTCCAGGGACCAGGAGAGGGGCACCACGCCATGCAGGCTCACCCGTCCGTAGGTGGGCTTAAGGCCAGTGATGCCGCATAGGGAGGAAGGGATGCGGATGGAGCCTCCCGTATCGGTCCCCAAAGCGGCCAAGCACTCGCCAACGGCCACGGCCGCCCCCGAGCCGCCCGAGGATCCCCCGGCCACCCGCGATAAGTCCCAAGGGTTACGCACCGGGCCAAAGTGGGGGTTCTTGCTGGTGGCCCCCAAGGCGAACTCGTGGAGGTTGAGCTTGCCCACCACCACCGCCCCAGCCTGTCGCAGGCGGGCTACAACGGTGGCGTCCTCCTCGGATATGTGGTGGGCCAACAACGGCGAGCCGGCCGTGGTAGGGAAGCCCTTGGTGGAGAACAGGTCTTTGACCCCCACAGGGATGCCATGCAAGGGGCTCCGGAACTCCCCCCGCGCCGCCTCCTCCTCCAAAAGGCGGGCGGCGGTCATCGCTTCCTCCGCCATGACGGTGATGAAAGCGTTAACTTGGGGGTCAAGGGTGCTTATGCGAGCTAGGCACGCCTCTGTCAGCTCCGTAGGCGATATCTCCCGCCTGCGCATGAGGCGGGACGCCTCAGCCAAGGTAAGGCCCGTCAGCTCCTGCCCTTTCACGTCGTGGCTGGGGCCTTGAAAACGGCCGCCGGTCCCTCTTCCCCTAGGGGCAGGGAGAGGAGGATGTCCCGTCCCAGCCAAAGCATAGGCAGGGAGGCAGCAAGGAGCGGGGCCCTCTCTTGGGGCAGGGGCAAGCCCGCCGCCTGGGCCAAGGCCCGCACCTCCTCCATCACTCCTCCACCTCCATCTCCACCTCCTGCACCTGCCCCTCACGGATACGGAAGGCCCGCACCACCGGCCGCTGCGGGTCCTTCAGGGAGATGACCAGGTAGTACGTCTCTGGCCAGAAGGCCAGGCGCACGTCGGTGGGCGATGGCACGGCCTCGGAGGCGGTATGGGAGTGGTATATGGCCAAGAACTCCCACCCCTTCTCCTCGCACTCCCGGTAGACGCGGAACAGGTCCTGGGGGTCCACCTGATACCGATAAGGGCTCTGCTCGGCGTTGCGGCACTTGTAAAGCTTCACCGCCCGCCCATCGTGTCCAGCCACGATGCCACAACACTCGATGGGGGCCTCAGCCTGGGCGTGGGCTATCATCTCCTCCAGGAAGGAGCGAGGAAGGCGCAGGGCCATCTTCTTAGCCTCCTGGGCCGATGCTACGAGCCGGGAAAGCTATCGTCAAGCCTCGCTGCGCTTGGCCAAGCGACGCCGCTCCAGGCGCAACATGCGCCTTCTCTCCGCTCGCGGCCGCGGCCTCTCCTGTCGCAGCCACAGATAGAGCAGGGCGGGGAGGCTTATGGCCAGCACGGCGATGGCGATGATCTGGGCCGTACGCAGCCCCGCCCACACGATGTCATCCAACCGTAGGAAGCTGATGCCCAGGCGCATGGCCGAATAGAGGGCGGCCCAGGCGAAGAAGGTGATCCCAGGCCTAGCTCGCCGGAATATCCATATCAGGACGAGGAAGATGGCCAGGTCGCTCAGCATCTCATAGGCCACCGCCGGATGCTGCACATATTGCGGCCCGAAGCGTGCGAAGCTGGGGCTCTCGGGGTGAGTGTAGCGCACACCCCAGGGAAGGCTTGTGGGCTCGGCGAAGTGTTCGCCATTGATGATATCGCCCACCCTGCCTATGGCCATGCCCACGATGGCCCCCAGGGAGGCCACGTCCGCCCCTCGCAGCTTGTTGGGGATGCGGGCCCAGAAGCCGTAGGCCAGGGCTCCCAAGGTGCCGCCGATGAGAGCTCCATATATGGAGATGCCCCCTGCGTTGATGGCGAAGATATCCAGGGGGTCATCCCGGAAGGACTCCAGGTGCTCCAGCACGTAGAGGGCCCGCGCCCCCACGATCCCCCCCACCACCAGGGCCACCGCCGTGTTGTATATCTGGTCTTCAGTGTAACCTTCCCGGCGGGCGAAGCGGGCGGCCACCGTCACCCCGATAACCACCCCTAAGGCAGCTAGAATCCCGTGCCAGGATATCTCCAGGCCCCCTATGTGGAAGGGGACGGGGTCTATAGGGATTCGGATGGATAAGAGCTCAATCATCTTCTTCCACCTCCTGCCGGAGGGAGACGCCAGCACGTCGGAGCAGGGGCCCCAGCTCCCGCCTGAGGTCCATGCCCGTCCCCCCTTGCTCCACTATACATACCTCTTCTCCTTTGAGGCGAGCCCACAACCGGCGCCGGGGCAACCAGAAGGTGAACACAAGGCTCAGGACGAGAAGGGCAGCCCCAGCCCACACCAAGTGGACGGAGGGGTCGCGACGCACCTCGATGCCCACGAACGCCCTCTGGCCCAAGAAGATGTATTCATATTGGCCTACGCGGGCCACCTCCCCGCCCTGTAGCGCAATGGGCCTATCGCCCAACCCCAGGAGGATGAGGATGGGCGGCCCCTCCCCCCCTACCACGGCCACCCTGCCCCCTTGGGAGACGTTGCCCGTGCCATAGGCCACATTGCTCATCTGCAGGAGGAGCCCCTCCCCCTGCCCAAGAGGGGTGGGCATATCGGCCACCACCGCCGCTGGGGCCTTCTGGATGGCCACCAGTTCCCAGCGCACCCCTCCTAGGGAAGCGCCCTCCCCAGGGGCTAAGGCCACGGCCCGGGAGAGGTCATGGGCATCGGCGATGAGAAGGGTGGCCTCCCCTTTGCCCTCGCGGAGGACCAGCGCCCAGTCCCTCCCAGCCACAGAGAGGAGGGCCAGGGAAGAGGTGAGGCCCTGGCCGGTGGCGATGGGATTACCCAGGGCTACCGCCCCTTCATGGGCCAGGCGCCCCGTCCCCTCCTCCCAAGCCCTTAGATAAGGAGCGGGGCGCTGCATCTGGAGAGCCACCGTCTCATGATAGATGGCGCGGCCCGAGGAGGCCTCCTTCACCACCACCTCGGCACCGAAACCGAAGTAGGCTGCCAAATGGAAGCGGTATCCCCCATATTGGCAGGGGGAGTTGACGGTGACGCGGCAGCGGGCCACCTCCTCCCCCCGCCGGAAGATGGCCAGCTCCGCAGCATACTGCAGGGGCAGGCCCTGGGCATCGAAGCGGGCCCATGCCCTCGTCACCTCCACCTCCATCTGCCGCGGATGGGCGGGGGTGGGGAACACAGGCCTCACCTGCCCTTCAGCCACCATGAGGGGGATGGAGAAGGCCTCCGCCCGCCCCACGGCCGCTGCCAGCACCAGTACCACCACTGCCACGTGGGCCAAAAGGGTGCCAGCGTGGGCCCAGGGAAAACGGTCGGCAAAGAGATAGGTGACGGCCTCATCCCCTAGCACCTCCACCCGGTAGAGGCGGCGCCGCAGGCCTTGAACCAGCACCCTCACATCGGCGTGTCCCCGTCCCTCCAACCTCTGAGGAGCCGTATCGAAATAGACGTCAGGAGGCCACTTACGAGGCCGGAAGATAAAGGCATAAAGACCCGGCAGACGGCTGAAGGAGTAGGCCAGGAGGGAGGCCACCATGAGCCCCAGACCAGCGGCGAACCAGGGGGCACGGAAGACGTCCAAAAGGCCCAGGCGCCACAACCAAGGGGTGGCCGGCCCCAGCCTCCTTTCCTGCTCCCCCAACCATGCTCGCACCGATGCAGGGTCTCCTGCCGCCCAAGGGGGTAACTGGGGCAACACCACCCCCACTAAGGCTATAGCGGCCATCACGGCGGTGATGATGACTGCCCACCGCGGCCCCACCAGGAAAGAGAAAAGGTCCCGCCCCCAGCGACGCACATACGCCACCTCCCGCCGGGGCGCCTCAACGGAGGATCTGAAGGATGCCCTCCTCCAACTCGCTGGCACCGATGGCCTCCTGCACCCCTAGCCCCTCCTTCTGCTCCTTAAAGGCCCCTGCATGGACCATGCGTATGACCCCTTGTCTGTCCACAAAAAATGTAGTGGGCAGACCTAAGAGGCTATAGGCCCTGGCCACGGCCCCTATCTTGTCCAGGGCCACGGTGAACTCCATGCCGAATTCCTCGGCGAACTGCCTCACTCTGTCCTCCGGCTCTCCCACGTTGACGGCCACCACCTCCAGCCCCTCCTTTCGGTAGCGCTGGTATGCGGCCACCAGTTGGGGCATCTCCTTACGGCAGGGAGGACACCAGGTGGCCCAGAAGTTGATGACGACGCCCTTGCCCCGCAAATCGCTCAAGCGCACCGCCTTTCCCTCTAGGGTGGGGAGGAGGAAGTCGGGGGCGAGGGCCCCCTCCCGGGGGGCCACCTCCCTGTCCGGCGTCGCCAGGGACGGGGGCAGATCCACGGGGCCATAAGCGTCCAGGGCCTGTTCCCCACCGCCGCGGGGCCTGTACTCCAGCCACCAGATGGTGAAGGCGATGGCCGCTACCGTCAGCAGAGGGATCATGGCCCGTCGCACCAGATCCCCCTTCAAGGCCCTAGACCCCCGCATAGCTATGGAGGCCGGAGATGGCCAGGTTGACGCCGAAGTATGTGAATAGGACGCTCAAATAGGCCACCACCAGTACCCATGCCCCTGACATGCCCCGCCAGCCCCGCACCGCCCGCAGGTGCAGATAGACGCCATAGATGAGCCACGTCACCAGGGAGGACGTCTCCTTGGGGTCCCATCCCCAGTAACGGCCCCAGGCCATGTTCCCCCAATAGGCCCCGATGGCGATGCCCACGGTCAGAAGGGGGAACCCCACCGCCACCGAGCGAAAGGCCACCACGTCCAGAGCGGCGGCTTGCGGGAGCCACGAGAATCTCCTCCCCTCCCCCTGCAGCAGCTGGAGGACGGCCGCCCCAAACGAGACGGTGAAGGCGCCATAGGCCAGCACCATGATGCCCACATGGGCCGCCAGCACCCCCCGGCTCTGCAAGGCCGGCACCAGGGGCTCCACCCGCCAGGGGAAGAAGGCCACGTTGACGGCCAGCAGGGCCAGCACCAGGGGCTGGACCACCGCCCCCACCACTCTCATCCTTTGCCCATATGCCCTCTCGAAGAGGACGTGGAAGGCCATGACGGCCCCCGTGAAGGCCGCTGTGAACTCCCACATGTTGGCCCAAGGCGGACGCTGGCTGGCCAGCCACCGACACAGCAGCGAGGCGACCATGGCACCCAGGGCTAGCCAGGTACAGGAGGTGCCTATCATCCCCAGAGGGGGACGCCAACGACCTAAAACCGCTCCATTGCCCACCCTCAAGAGCAGGCCCCTTGCGGACAGAAGGTGCCCCCAATAGGCCACAGCAGCCCCAGCCGTCAGCGCCAGGGCCACCCACAAGGCAGCCACTGATGCCTTCTCTAGGCTCATGGCCTTATCAACACCTTAGCCTATGCTGCTCCCCCTATGGCGAGGAGAGGGCCCTTCGGTATAGCGCCATGGCCTCCTGAGGAGATAAGCCCTGGCCCAAGTAGCCATCCCCCACGCGGATCTCGAAGTGGAGGTGGAACTCGGTCTCAGGCGCCGTCACCTCCTCGGGCGTCCCTGTGTTGCCCACATAGCCGATGACCTCCCCCGCCTCCACCCAGACCCCCACCCTTACGGCTGGTGCGATGGCGTCCAGATGGGCATACCGAGTGGTCACCCCTCCACCGTGGTCGATCCAGACCTGACGCCCCCGAAAGCGGTCCAGGGCCTCAGCGTCGGTGTAGCCTTGGGCCGCCGTACGGGCCAAGAGCTCCTGCAGCTCGGTAGCAGTGAGAGGCACATAGTCCAGGTCGGCCCGCACCACCACCCCTCTTGCTGCCGCCCGCACCGGCGTCCCCCGCCCGATGGGGACGCAGGAATATCCAGGGTAGAAGTCCACCCCTTCATGGACGCCGTAGCGGTAGGGTCGGGGGGCCCCCGGCCAGAGGGTGGGCAGCTCGGGCAGGCATGCCCCCTCTATGGGCATAACCATTCCCTGCAGGGGCGAGGGTGCGGCCGTAGAGGAGGGAGGGGGCATCGGCGCTGCCACCACTGGCTCCACAGTAGGCGATGGGGGCGTTACAGACGGGGTAGCGGTCACAGCTGGGACGGTAGCCACGTGCACCGCCACATCTCCCTGCCCACGACAGGCCAAGGCCACTAGGGCCAGGACCAGAACCGCCCTAGCCAGCCACAGGGTAGCCCTCCTCCTCCATGGCCCTCCTGATGTCCGCCAGGGAGGACAAAGAGGGGTCGTAGCGGATGGTCACCTGTTTGGCGTCAGGATCGCCACCCACCCACTCCACCCCCGGTAGGGCCGTCAAAGCCTTACGGATGGCCTGGATGCAGTGGTCGCAGGAGATGTCGGGGGAGACGAGGGTCACCTCTTCCATAGGCGCTCCCATGCCTGTCGGACAGGGTTCCTGAAGGAGAGTATACGGGGGCGGTAGGCCCTGAGCAAGGCATGGTGATGGGCCTGCACCTCTAGGGCATCGTCCAGGGGGGCGAGGAAGAGATGGCCATGACGCCGGGCCAGGGCTAGGTAGATGAGGTGGTCAGCCAGGTGGGGGTTCTTAGGCAGGAGAGGCCCGTGGAGGTAGGTGCCAAAGACGTTCTTGTAGGTGGCGCCCTCAGTGCCGTCCTGGCCGTTGTTGCCGAACCCCCGCAGGACACGGCCCAGGGGCTGGACACCAGGACCCAGATAGGTGCGCCCCCCATGGTTCTCGAAGCCCACCACCGTCTGCCCATGCCAGTCCACCACGGCGTTGCCGATAAGACGCGGTGCCCCGGGGCCCGGGTGGACAGTCCAGATATCCAGTAGGCCAATGCCCGGCAGCTCCTCTCCCTCCGCTGTACGATAATAGTGGCCCAGGAGCTGGTATCCTCCGCACACCGCCAGCACCACAAGCCCCTCCTCCACCCCTTGGCGGAGGCTGAGGGCCTTCTCCTGCAGGTCGGCGCTGACAAGCCTCTGCTCCCTGTCCTGGGCTCCTCCGATGAAGACCATGTCATACCGCTGAGCATGGAAGGGCTCCCCCACCTCCACCTCCTCCACCACTAGGGAGATGCCACGGGCCCGACAGCGATAGGCGAGGGCCATGATGTTGCCCCGGTCACCATAGAGATTCATATGGCGGGGGTACAGGTGGGCAAGGCGCAGCTCCAAGGCCTATCCCTCCCAGAAATGGGGGCGACCCGCCCACCGCGCCAGGATCTCCCGCACCTCCAATAGAGCGGTGTAGGTGGGCACCACATGAAGGATCCTCCCTTGGGGGGTGGCGGCCAGGGCACGCTCGAGAGCTGGCTTGGGCCGCCTCTCCACATCTTGCGGTTGGAGGGAGGCGTATTTCAGGCGCAGAGCCAGGTCATAGGCCCGGTCGCCACCGGCCAGCAGATAGGCCACCCGCCCCTGCAACAGCTCGAAGTCTACATCCCATATCCAGGAGACATCGCGGCCATCGGCCAGGCGGTCGTTCAGGAAGATGGCTAGGTAAAGGGGCGCGGCATCGGCCAAGGTGCGCAACACCTGATTGAGGCCTGCCGGGTTCTTGGCCAGCACCACCCGCACCCGCCGTCCTCGCACAGCGATCTCCTCCTGCCGGCCAAAGGGGCCATGGCTTGCTAGGCCGCGGCGGGCCTCATGCCAGGGGAGGCCCAGGGCTAGGGTAGCAGCAGTGGCGGCCAGGACGTTATAGGCGCTGTAGAGGCCTTGGAGAGGGGTGACCACCTCCTCACAGCGTCCGTCGGGAAGGGACATCTTCAGGACGAGGCCGCCGTCCTGGGCCACCCTCGTTGCCGCCACTTGAGGGTGACGGCGGGCCAGCCCGCAGGTGGGGCAACGCCACCACCCCAGGTGGGCATAGTAGACCCGCTCATACTCCAGGTCATGTCCGCAGCGGGGACAGAGGCGGGCATCGGCAGCGTGCTCCAGAGAGGACCGTGCGGGCCCGGCGTCCTCCAGCCCATAAAGGAGGACAGGCCCGCGGGCGTAAGGCGCCAGGGAGGCCACCAGAGGGTCATCGGCGTTCAGGACGATGGTGGCATCCGGAGTTAGGGAGGACACCGCTTGCTGCCAGATGGCTACTACCCTGTCCACCTCTCCGTAGCGGTCCAGCTGGTCGCGGAAGAGGTTGGTGAAGACCACCGCCCGTGGGCTCAGGGCGGCTATCGCCTCCGGTAGGGTGGCCTCGTCCACCTCGAAGACGCCCATAGAGCGGGGGACATGGGGGCTCAGGGCCAGGGCGGTAGCCACCCCCCGCATGAGGTTCGAGCCAGCCCGGTTGGCCACCACCGGGAGTCCACAGGCGGCCACCGCCCCAGACAGGAGACGGGCGGTAGTGGACTTGCCGTTGGTACCTGTCACTAGGGCACACCCCAGGCCCAGGCGTCGGCCCCTGCGCTCCACCAGCTTGGGACAGATGGAGAGGGCCACCAGGCCAGGGAAGGCGGTGCCCCCACCGAGCCCCAGCCCGCGGAGGAGGAGGGCCACAGTCCGCGCCGCTGCCACCGCCACCCTCTCCATGGTGCCCTCACCTCTTGGCCAGGGTATCGACGTCCACTGGCTCCTCCATCACCTGGCCCTCCCGTCGGCTGCCCCTGGGGGGAAGGTCCCAGGCCCAGTATGTGCTCGGGAGGGTGAGGCCAGCAACGCTAGGGCTTGAGGAGCACCTTTATGCATCCCTCACGTCGGTGTGCGAACAGGTCGTACCCCAGGGGTGCCTCGTCCAGGGGGAGGACGTGGGTCACCACCACCGAGGGGTCCAGACGCCCATCGGCGATGAGGCCCAGAAGGGGGGCCATGAAGTTGCGGGAGGGGCAGACGCCGATGTGGAAGGAGATGTCCCGCAAGAAGGCCTGGAACATGGGGAAGGGGAACTGGGGCTCCGAGAACACCCCCACCACCGATATGGTGCCCCCGCCCCGCACATATGTGAAACAGGAGCTGATGGACTCCACGCTGCCTACGGCCTCTATGACCACATCGGCGCCCCGCCCCTCGGTGTGCTCCCGCACCACCTGAAGGGGGTCGGCACGCGACATGTCCACGGCCACAGCCCCCAGCTGAGAGGCCAGCTCCAATCGCTCAGGCACGGAGTCGATGGCGATGACGGCCTTGGGGGAGAAGAGGCGGGCGCACATTTGGGCCATGAGCCCCACCGGCCCACACCCTATCACCACCACCACATCCCCAGGCTTTATCCCGCCGCGCAGGGCGGCGAAGTAGCCAGTGGCCAGGACGTCGCCCACGAAAATGGCCTTCTCATCGGGCACATCCTGTGGCACCTTCTCCAGGGTGAAGTGGGCGAAGGGGACGCGCATACGCTGGGCCTGAGCCCCCGGCCCCACTCCGAAGCCCAAGACCTTCTGGCTAGGGCACTGGCTGGGCCAGCCCCGCAAGCAATAGAAGCAGCGCCCGCAGCTGGCCAAAAATGCCCCCACCACCCGGTCGCCGGGGCGCAGGTTGGGCACTCTCTCCCCCACCGCCTCCACCACCCCTACGTACTCGTGGCCCAACACCCAACCAGTCAGGGGCATGGGCATGCGCCCCGTATAGACGTGGAGGTCGGAGCCGCAGATGGCTGCTGTAGTCACCCTGATGATGGCATCGGTGGGCTCCTCCAGTTGGGGCTCGGGCACCTCCCGCACCTCCACCTGGTAAGGGCCCTGAAAAGTGACCGCTTTCATGATCCCTCCCTTCCCACCGACGGCCCTAATAGGGCCATGGCGTGCTCTGGATAGTTGGAGACGATGCCGTCCACCCCCAGGGCCAAGACGCGCTCCAGGTCCTGCGGGGCGTCCACCGTCCAAGCGTAGACCCGGAGGCCGTATCGGTGGGCCTCCGCCACATGGCGCTGCCCCAAGGCCTCATGCTGGACGGCGATGCCGTCCGCTCCCAGGCCCAAGGCGACCGCCAAGGGCCGGGGCCAGGTGGCAGCCTTTTGGGCATCCAGCAGCAAGACCCGCGGCACGCGGGGAGCAGCCTGCATCATGCCCAACAGGGCCCGGGGATGGAAGCTCCATACCTGGGCCCCCTCCTCTCCCACCGTGGCAGCGATGGCCCTCGCCACCGCCTCCTCGCCGCCGGGCACCTTCACCTCCGCCACCAGGAGGGCGTGGCCCTTTAAGGCCCGTGCCGCCTCCTCCAGGGATGGCACCCTCTCCCCGCCAGCGATGCGCAGGGACCGCACTTGGGCCCACGTAAGAAAGGCCAGGGGCCCGTGGCCATCAGTGGTGCGGTCCACCGTCTCGTCGTGCATAAGCACCGGCACGCCGTCGGCCGTGAAGCGCACGTCCACCTCCACGGCGTCCACGCCCAGGGATAGGGCGCAGGCGATGCTGAGAAGCGTGTTTTCAGGACCGTGGCCAGCACAGCCAGCATGGGCTATCACCAAGGGCCGCAGACGCCTATTCACCCCTCCATTATAGGGAGAGAACCAAGACCCCGCCCCCTCCGCGCCATACATCCCAGCCCGCGGAGGGAGGGCCGTCCCTATTGGTGGCCCCCATTCCCGAGGTGTATAACTAAATGTAGCCATGCAGATGCTCCGTGCACTGGCCTTGGCCCTGGTGCTAGGGCTTGTGGCCTGCCGAGGAGGAGGCCCATCCCTCCCCAGCCCCCCACTACCAACCCTGGCCGCGGTGCGTCCAAGCCCCGGATGCTCCTCACCTGATGCCAGCTTCTATAGCCGGGTAGGGACATCGCAGGTTCGGGAGGTAACGGTGGATGGGGGGGCGCGAAGCTATAGGGTATATGTCCCTTCATCTGCTTCCCCACAGGTGCCGGCGCCCATTGTCTACAACTTTCATGGCCTCGGGTCCAATGCCCTGGAGCAGGAGCTCTACTCCGGACTTGTGCCGTTGGCGGAAACGGAAGGGTTTGTGTTGGTGAGCCCCGAGGGCGCGGGCTTGGTAAAGGGGTGGCACCTACCGGGGCTGCCTGGGGAAGACCCGGAGCGAGACCTGCGGTTCTTCGACGCCCTTCACGCCCACCTGCTGCAGTCCCTCTGCCTGGACGAGGACCGTGTGTACGCCGCGGGGATGTCCAACGGCGCCTTCTTCGCCTCCGCCCTGGCCTGCCGAAGGTGGCGGGTGGTGGCGGCCATCGCCCCCGTCGCTGGCGTCTTCCACCCCGGCGAGGGGTGTGAAGGCCCGGTGCCCGTCTTGGCCTTCCACGGCACCCAGGACACCATCGTGCCCTATGGGCCTGGCCTCATATTCAACATCATCCCCTACGAGGGGGCAGAGGCGTATGTGGAGAGATGGGCCCACACCAACGGCTGTCAAGGCTCCCCACGCCAAGAGCGCCTGGGCCAAGAGGTAGTGCGCCTCTCCTATGAAGGGTGTAAGGCCGCCACCGGGCTGATAGTGGTGGAAGGAGGGGGCCACACCTGGCCTGGGGCGGTGGATGTGCCCCGCCTAGGCCACACCACCCATGAGGTCTCGGCCGCCCGCCTCATGTGGGACTTCTTCGCCCCGCGGCGGTCCCAGGGCCCTTGAGGCCCACGGGCCCACCGCCCATGCTCTGGGGCTGAGCTCACAGCTGTGCTATCTATCCCCCCGCCTGATGGACGCCAGACCTCTGCTAAGGTGGCCAGGGCTGAGATAAAGGTGTATAATTCAGCCATCTGGGAGGGAGCCTTATTGGGGGTGTGACGTGGCGGATGCGAGCCCTTCTGGCGGGTCGGCTTCAAAGCTCTATGTGGCCCTCGCCCGCCTCTTGACCATCCCCTTTGTCATCTCGGTGGGGCTGGGCGCTTTCCTCATCACCTACTACGCCTTCCATGTCTCCCTCTTCGGAGCGGCCATCTACGGCCTCATATCCTTCTTGCTGACGTGCGCCTTCCTCTTCAGCTTGGGCATCCTATACCAGCGGGCCGATCTAGACCCCCTGCTGCGGCGGGGGCCCATCCTCAGCCCTGAGGAGCGCAGGGCTGCCCTTGAGCGGTCGCTGGAGGAGGTAAGGCGCCACGCTGCCCAGGCCCAGTGCTGGAAGAATCGTCGCGTCTTTTACCAGAACGCCGCCATGGTGGCCCTGGTGCTGGTGGGCATAGCCGCCATGGGGCGGCACTTCTTCGGCCTGTTCCCACATGAGGTGTTCATCGTCCCTCTGCCCGTGCTGGTGGGCATGGGGGCGCTGGCGGCCCTCCTTCTGCCACGTTTCCTGCTGGTGGTGCTGCTACTGGCAGGGGTGGCCGTGGCCATGATGGCCCTGGGGCTAGGGCCTGAGTTCGTCCTGTTCCTGGTGCCATACTTGCTCACCTTCCCCCTGCTGCTGGTCATCAACTTCCTCATCCTCTTCGGGCCCCTGGCCATCTTCAACCTGATGCAGATCAAGATCATCCGCCCGGGGGAGGCCACCTGGGGCGTCTCCCTGGACGATGTACGTGGGCAGGAAGAGGCCAAGAGGCAGATCATCACCGCCCTGCGCATCTTCGCCTCGGCCGAGGGACAGAAGCTGGTGGAGTTGGGGGGGCGGCCTGAGCGAGGCATCCTGATGGTGGGGCCGCCGGGCACAGGCAAGACCCTCATCGCCAAGGCCATCGCCAGCACTCTGAGCGCCCCCATCATCATCACCAACGGCTCGGCCTTCCTCTCCACCTTCCTGGCCATCGACGTGCTGGTGATGATGTACATGCGGCTGCGGGCCGAGGCCCTGGCCAAAGAGTTCGGCCGGGTGGTGGTGTTTATCGACGAGGCGGAGATGCTGCTGCAGCGTCGGGGTGGGATGGTGCCGGCCCCCACCCAGGGTGCAGCCGGTCGGTGGGCCAGCATCTGGCGCATCTTTGACTACGACGACATGGGGTGCATCTCCCCCTGTGGGCTCATGTTCGACCATCCGGAGGCGCGGGAGTCCTTCTGGGAGCGCAAGTTCCCGCCGCGGCAGCAAACGGCGCCTCAGGTGATACCTTTCCCCTTCTTCGGCGGCGCGGGCGGGTTCTCCATGGCCATCTTCCCCTTCCTGGTGTGGTTGGACGGCATGGACTCGCCACCCCTCCTCGCGCGGCTGGTGCGCAGCAAGGTCAACGAGTTGCTGGACGTGCTGTTCGTTCCCCCATACATTCGGCTGGGCAACACCACCATCTACCTGCGATTGCCGCCGGCACGTCCCCCCACCCACCACATCTACTTCTTCGCTGCCACCAACCGCCCCCACCTGATAGACCCGGCCATGCGCCGGCCGGGGCGCTTCGGCAAGACAGTGGTGTTCACCACCCCCGGCGAGGCCGAGAGGGAGGACATTGCCGACCTCTACTTCTCCAAGGTAGCCCATCACCCAAGTCTGGACGACCCTGAGCGCCGCAAGGAGTTCGCCCGCGTCACCGTGGGGCTGAGCCCGGCCGAGATCGAGCAAGTTATACGCGACGCCGTCAACTATCGGCACGACCATATCCAGCGCCTAATGGAGGTGAAGGCGGCGGTGGAGGCGGGCCGCCCCCTAGACAGGGACGCCCAGAAGTTCTGGGAGCGCTACCGCCACGAGTTGGAGCAGCCCGATTGGGATAGGCCGTGGGTCACCTGGGACGCCCTCATGGAGTCCCTGGCAGCCCTGCGCCACGGCATGGCCAAGCCCACCCGCACTACCGAGCGCAACCGGGAGCGCACGGCTTACCACGAGTTCGCCGGCCACTTCCTCCCCCTGCGCTACTTCTGTGGGGAGTGGTATAGGCCGGTGGTCCTCTCCATCATGCCGCGGGGCGAGGCCCTGGGCATGGTGGCCCACGTGCCCATCGAAGAGCACGACCCCCAGCCCCAACATGTGCTGGAAGGGCTGCTGAGGGTGAGCGTAGGCTCCATCGTGGCCGAGCGCCTTTTCTTCAAGGACAACGACCCTGGCGTCTCCAAGGACCTGGAGAACGCCACCCGCATCGCCGCAGCCATGGTGGGGCTCTTCGGTATGGTGCCCCGCCGCTGCACGGCTGAGGAGTACCGGCGATACCAACGCATCGGCGAGTCCATCCTATCGGTGGCCAACAGCCATCCGCTGCTGCCAATGGACGGCCAAAGCTTCGTGGCGTCCACCCTGAGCTCCCCCCGCAAGCGGGAGCACGTATGTGTCCTGCTGGGGCAAGCATTCGTGGACGTCTACCGGCTGCTACGAAAGAACCGCCACCTGGTGCCGCCGGTGGTCCAGGAGCTGCTGCTCAAGGACGAACTGGTGGGACGCGACCTAGAGCGGCTCTGGGAGATGCAGGAGATCCGTCCTCTCCTCCCCGAGGACAAGGCCATCTGGCCCGAGGAGGAGGTGGCCCCCGAGAACCCCTTCTATCGCAACCCCGATGGCGCCCAGGCCTTGGGCATCACGTAAGGGAGGGGGGTGGAGGTGTTGAGACGTCTAGCAACCCTCATAGCCCTGGGGCTGGCCTTTTTGGCATCGGGGTGCGCACGGGATCTATCCTACGACCGCCCTGAGCTGAGCATCCGCGGTGACGACAACCGTGAGCGTGTCCGCTCCATCGCCTCGGTGGTCCACCGCGAGTTCAGCGATACCCTGGCCGTCCCCACTGGGGAGATGGTGACGGACGATGAGGGGACACACGCCCAGTACCTGGTCCTCGTCACCGTACCTCACGACACCTTCTTCCGCTCACCCTCCAACCCGCGCCGGCTGCAGGCCCAGCAGAGGGCCTACGCCCAGCTCAACTCGGCCATCGCCGCCCTCATGCGGCTCAGCATGAAGTATCTAGTGCCACAGGACACGAGCATCACCTCCATCATCGTGCTGCTGGTCTTGCCCAACAGCGAGGTGTGGCAGGTGGAGGGGCAGGTGGACCAGTTGAAGGACATACCTCCGGATGCCTCAACGGAGCAGTGGCTGGAGCGGGTCTCCGCAGACCGGCAGGTGATCGTGCCCGAGTCGGTGCTACAGGAGATCTTGGGCGCCCTCAACTGGGGCGCCGAGGGGGTTACACCCATCCCCCGCCGCTAGAGGGGCCCTTTGCCGCCAGCCAGCTCCGGAAGCGGCGCTCCAGCTCATAGGCCTCCGCCTCTAGAGGAAGCTTTTGCGAATAACGAAACCCGTGACGTGCCAGGTCCCACCAATACTTGAGCAAGAAGCCCACATAACCATAGCGGCGGAACTGCTCCACATGCTTTATCTCGTGGGCCAGAAGCGCCAAGAAGTCCGGGTCACCAGGGTCCCGCCGGCGCGAGCCCAGGAAGACGAAGGGACCCACCGTCATGGCGCTCTTTTGTAGCACAGCCCGCACCAACCAGCACACCGGCCCTCCCACCACCACACGCACCTGCGCCACGTCCAGCCCCGGGAACCAGGGCCGCAGCACCTCCGCCTCCCTGGGCGATATCCTCACACCTATCATCTTCCGCCCGCAGGCACCAGCGATATAATACTGGTATGGTAAGGCTCAAAAGGGTCTATGACCCTCCTTCACCGGAAGACGGCCATCGCTATCTGGTGGACCGGCTCTGGC
Organism: Dehalococcoidia bacterium; assembly: GCA_032249735.1. GTDB lineage: Bacteria > Chloroflexota > Dehalococcoidia > SM23-28-2 > HRBIN24 > JAVVHA01. The sequence goes on from JAVVHA010000015.1 coordinate 41,578, forward strand.
CCCGGGGGATAACTAAGGAGGCCCTGCAGATCAAGGGCTGGCTGCGCGACCTCGCCCCCAGCCACTCCCTCCGCCGCTGGTTCGGCCATGACCCAGCTAAGTGGCCCCAGTTCCAGGCCCGCTATCGCCAGGAGCTGGCCACCCCCCAACGCCAGGCGGTGCTGCAGCAGCTGGCGCAAGAGGCCCGTAGGGGCACCGTCACCCTGGTGTATGGTGCCCAGGACAGGGAGCACAACAACGCTGTGGTCATCAAGGCCGTCCTGGAAGAGATGATGGAGGAGTCATGAGTGCCCAGCCCTTCCCCATAGAGGAGCTGGCTCAGCGCATCGTCGAGGAGATGGGGGACGCGCTCATAGTGGCCGACCGCCAGGGCATGGTGCGGTTCTGGAACCAACGCGCCGAGGAGATCTTCGGATATTCAGCCCAGGAGGCGTTAGGCCAGAGCCTGGACATCATCATCCCTGAGCGGTTCCGCCAGCGCCATTGGGATGGGTATCACCGGGCCATGGCCAGCGGACAGACGAAGTACGGACGAGGGGAACTCCTTGCGGTGCCCGCCCTGCGCAAGGACGGCTCCCGTATCTCCATCGAGTTGACCATCGCCATGCTTAAAGACCGTCATGGCCACGTGGAGGCTGTAGTCGCCGTCATACGCGACGTGACCCGCCGCTGGCAGGAGGAGAAGGCCCTGCGGGATAGACTTGCCCAGCTAGAGGCCCGCGTGCGGGAATCTGCCTAGTGCTATACTTGCCATTGGCCGGGACTATGGATGGCATCCCCCTTACCGAGAACGCCCGCATCGTCCTCGAGCGCCGTTACCTGGCCAAGGACGAGAGGGGACAGCCCGTGGAGACGCCGGAGGGGCTGTTCCGACGGGTGGCCCACAACATCGCCCAGGCTGAGCGTCTCTACCAGCCCCTAGAGGACGAGCGACAGGTGGCCTACTGGGAGGAGGAGTTCTACCGCCTCATGGCCAGCCTGGACTTTCTCCCCAACTCTCCCACCCTTATGAACGCCGGGCGCGAACTACAGCAGTTGGCCGCCTGCTTCGTCCTGCCGGTGGAGGACTCCATCGAAAGCATCTTCGAGACCATCAAGCACACCGCCCTCATCCACAAGACGGGAGGAGGCACCGGCTTCTCCTTCTCCCGCCTGCGACCAGAGGGGGACAGGGTGCGCACCACCATGGGGGTGGCCTCCGGGCCGGTCTCCTTCATTAAGGTGTTCGACGCCGCCACCGAGGCCATAAAGCAGGGAGGGACTCGCCGCGGGGCCAACATGGGGATCCTCCACATCTCCCACCCCGACATCGAGAAGTTCATAACCTTGAAAGTAGACGGCCGCACCCTGCCCAACTTCAACATCTCTGTGGCTGTCTCCGACGCGTTCATGCAGGCGGTGGAGGAGGACAGGGAATGGGAGCTCATAAACCCCCGCACGGGGCAGGCGGTAGGTAGGCGGCGCGCTCGCCAGCTCTTCGACCTCATAGTGGACAGCGCCTGGCGCTGCGGCGACCCCGGCCTGGTGTTCATCGACCGTATCAACGCTGACAACCCCACACCCCACCTGGGCCATATAGAGGCCACCAATCCCTGCGTCCCTGGCGACACCTGGGTCATGACCAAGGAGGGGCCGCGCCAGGTGAGGGAGCTGCTGGGAAGGCGGTGTCACCTGCTGATCCATGGCCAGCCCTTTGAGACCACCTCGGCAGGCTTCTTCTTCACCGGCAGACGCCCCCTGGTGCGGGTCAGCACCTATGAGGGCTATAGCCTCCGCCTCACCCCGGATCACTTGGTGCTGCGGGTAAGACGGCTGGCCGGCCGCATCATCAAGGAGTGGGTGCCGGCAAGTCGCCTCCGCCCTGGGGACCGCATCGCCCTCAACGACCACCGCGCCTTGGCTGGCTGGCCGGGGCCGCATGGCGAGCAGGAGGGGTATCAGATGGGCCTCCTCCTTGGCCACATGAGGGCCCAGCAGGCAGGGCTCCCCTTGGGGCACCGGCAGGGCCATGGAGGGATTATGGCTGCTGTCAGCCAGGGGGCCAGGGCCGGTGCTAGCCCGCGGCACGCCCGCACACGGGCAGGGGCCTGGGCTGAGGAGAGGGGCCTCTCCCGGGGCCATTGGGGGAACCTGGCCACCGCCCTGCCCTCGCCTACCACTGCTAATGCTAAAGCGATCCTGCCTGCCCTGGAGAGGAGATCCTCCGCCTTCTACAGGGGGTTTTTGCGCGGGCTCTTCGACGCTGCGGGTTATGTGCGGTGCCATCCCCGCCAGGGGGTGAGGATTGGCCTGGCCCTAGAGGACCGGCGGTGGCTGCAAGCAGTGCAGCGCATGCTCCTCCGCTTGGGCATCGTCAGCACCATCCGCCTTGGCCGAGATGGGGGCGCGGCCATGTTATGGCGGGCCCGCGGCGGCCAGGGCCGCCGCCAGCCCCGGCACGAGCTAGTCATAGGCGGCCAAGGGGCGTGGCGCTACGCTGAGCTTATAGGCTTTGCCGATGCCCATAAGGGGAGGAACCTGGCAAGGCTCCTCTCCCTGGGCCATGGTCTCCCCCGCCAGCGCTTCGTGGCCAGAGTGAAGGCGGTGACCCCCGCCGGTGAGGAGCCCGTCTACGACGTGCAGGTCCCGGGGGCCCACGCCTTCGATGCCAACGGCTTTCTGGTCCATAACTGTGGCGAACAGCCCCTGTTGCCCTACGAGTCATGCACCTTGGGCTCCATCAACCTCCTGCGCTTCGTGCGCACCGACGGCGACAAGCCCCGCGTGGACTGGGAGCGCCTGGCGCGGGTGATCCCCATCTGCGTGCGTTTCTTGGACAACGTGGTGGACATGAACCGCTATCCCATACCCCAGATCGAGGAGGCCACCAAGCGGACACGCAAGATCGGTCTGGGGGTCATGGGCTGGCACGACATGCTGCTGCGCCTGGGCATCCCATATGACTCTGAAGAGGCCCTCTCCTTGGCCGAGGAGCTGATGCGCTTCCTACAGGAGAAAGCCAACGAGGCGTCGCTGGCCCTGGGGGAGGAGAGGGGGCCTTACCCGGCGTGGGAAGGCTCTCGCCACTATCCCCACCTTCCCTACCGCAACGCCACCCGCACCACCATCGCCCCCACAGGCACCATCTCCATCATCGCTGGCTGTTCCTCGGGCATTGAGCCCCTTTTCTCCCTGGCCTTTTACCGGCACCACTATCTGGATCCCCATGACCCTTCCAAGGTGACCCGCCTGCGGGAGGTGAATCCCTACTTCGTGGAGGTGGCCCAGAGGGAGGGGTTCTACTCCGAGGAGCTCCTGGACTACCTGGCGGCCGGGGGCAGGTTGCAGGACCGCCCGGAGGTGCCCGATTGGGCCAAGAGGCTTTTCGTCACCGCCCTGGACATCGACCCGTCATGGCACATACGCATGCAGGCCGCCTTCCAACGCCATGTGGATAACGCCGTCTCCAAGACCATCAACATGCCCCGCACCGCCACCAGGGAGGACGTGGCCCGGGCCTTCTGGCTGGCCTATAAGGAGGGGGTAAAGGGCATCACCGTGTTTCGTGAGGGGTCCCGCCCCATGGCCGTCCTCTCCCACGCCACGGCCAACCTTCGGGGCCCCGAACAAGAGACGGCGGAGGCGGCACGGGACATGGGGGCCAGCGCCACCCGCCCCCTCCCCTATCGGGAGCGCCTCCCCGATGAGCGGCGGTCCATCACCCATAAGTTCCAGGTGGGGGACCAGGAGGGCTACATCACTGTGGGCCTCTATGAGGATGGGCGGCCAGGGGAGATCTTCATCAAGATGGCCAAGGAGGGCTCCACCGTCTCCGGGCTCATGGATGCCGTGGCCCTCCTCACGTCCGTGGCCCTCCAGTATGGTGTGCCGCTGGGAGACCTGGCCCGCAAGCTCAAGAACACCCGCTTTGAGCCCTACGGGCCCACCAACAACCCCCGCATCCCCTGGGCTACCTCTGTCCTGGACTATATCTTCCGCTGGCTGGAGATGAAGTTCGCTCCAACAGGGGAGGTAGTAAGCCCCCATCTGGGCGAGCCCCTGAACCCAGCCATGCACCCCGATGAGCAGACGGGCATGACCTGCCCCGAGTGCGGGGCCCTGCTAGTCTATCAGGAGGGATGCCTCGTCTGCCGCAGCTGCGGCTACACTAAGTGTGGATAAGGGCCGTGGCCACAAAGGCTCGTCTGCCCAAGTACCACTTCCTGCGTTGGCGAACCCTGTGGGACCTCTTGTCTTTTGGAGTCTGCCTCTTGATAGGCAGGAGGCGTTCCTTCGCCAGGGATGGCCTGCGGCTAATGCAGGTGAACCCTTTCCCACGCAGGGTGTGGGGCCTGGAGAACGTGCCCCAGCACGGGAGCTTTGTGGCTGTTATGAACCATTACGACCGAGACGGCCTTCACCCCTACCACTGCGCCATGATGGTGAACGCCCTGGTGCAGCCAAGACGCCACGGGAACCCGGAGATACGGTGGGCCTTCACCAGCGAGCTGTGGGGGCGCAAGGTGGGCCCCTTCCCCATCCCCTTGCCCCTCATCAGGTGGGTATTTCGGCGCATCGCCAAGGTCTACGGCTTCGTGGTCATCCCGCGGCGGGAGGAGCTGGTGATGGGGAGGGCGGCGGCCATACGCACCTTCTTGGAGGCCATCGATGCCGGGCCTGTGGGCCTCACACCTGAGGCCGCGGGCTCCGGCCGCCTGATAGAGCCCCCGGTGGGCAGCGGCCTTTTCATGCTGGCCTTGGCCCGACGTGGCCACCCCTTCCTGCCCATCGCCGTATGGGAAGACGAGGGGGTGCTGAACATCGTCTTCGGCCAGCCCTTCCATTTGGAGGTGGACGAGTCCCTGCCTCGTCAGGAGCGAGACCGCCAGGCGCGAGAGAAGGTGATGGTGGCTATCGGCAAGCTCTTACCTCCTGCTTATAGAGGGGCGTATGCCGAGGCCATCGCACACGCCCTGGCGGCCCAGGCTAGCTCCCCTGAGGCAGGGAAGGGCGATATGGGGTGAGGCCCAGGCCCCGCTTCTCCATAAGACAGCTGCCCACGTCTTGGGCATTCCAGCTGTTGGCCACTGGCCTCTTTGCCTTCCTGGCTGTGTGGCGGGTGGATCTCTCCCAGGTGGCCAACGCTCTGCAAGGTGCCAACTACCTGTGGGCCGTAGCGGCTGTAGTCTTCTCCACCTCCACCAAGTTCATCGATACCGTGCGGTGGCGGGTCTATTTGGCCAAGGTGGGGCACCCGCCCCTGCTGGGCCTATTTGGGGCCTTCCTCATCGGCAACCTGGGGAACAACCTCTTGCCCATGCGAGTGGGGGACATGGCCAAGATCCAGATCGTGGCCAACAGATATGGGCTATCCAGGGCGGGGCTGGCCTCCTCGGTGTTCGTGGTGGAGTCGGTGATGGACGGGGTGACTTTCCTTATCCTGCTGGTGGGAGGGCTGGCCTTCCTGGATGTGGGGTTCGTGCCCCCTGGTCTGCTGTGGAGCCTGGCGGTGATGGCAGGTGGAGGGTTCCTTGCCACCATGGCCGTAAGCCATCTCTTCCCCCGCACGCCGCCCCGGTGGCGGTGGCTAGGCCGACTACCGCCCCGGCTGCAAGATGGGCTGCGCGAAGGGTGGTCCCGCTTCCTGGACGGCATGGAGACCATGCGGGACAAGGCCTTGCTGGCTCAGGCCGTCGCCCTCAACTTCGCTGGGTGGTTCTCGCATGTGGTGGTCTTCTGGCTCTTCGGCCTGGCCTTCGGGCTGGACCTCCCCCTGGCCTCCTACATCGTCATCATGGTGGCTGCCAACCTGGTGTCCGCTTTTCCCATCACCTTCCAGAACATCGGCACATATGAGTTCGTGCTCCTGGAGGTGATGGCCGCTTGGGGCGTGGAACGCGGCGAGGCCCTGGCCTATGCTGCCGCCACCCACCTCCTGACCAACCTGTGGATCATCCTGGTAGGGATAACGGCCCTTTGGCTAATGCGCGTCCATCCGCGGGAGGTGTTCGGGTTGAGGCCAGCCATGGGAGGCTCTCTATCGGAGGGCAGGCGTTCGTGAGGGAGGGGCCCGTGCTGGCTGTGGTGGCCGTACACTTGCGCACCATGTGGGCTATGCCCATCTTCTTCTGGCGCATGCGGCGCCTGGAGAGGGAGACAAAGGCCCTGCCAGAGCTGGTGCGGGTCCATAGGTGGATCTCCCGCCGCAGCCTCCTCCTTACCACCTGGTGGAGGGAGGAGGAGGGGGCACGGGCCTGGCTAGAGGGGCCCCAGGTGGGGCGCTTTCTGGCCCTGAGCGGCCGGGGCCCCGTTGTCATGGCCTGGGCAGGTATATACCGGGAGGCCGGCAGCTAACGCGGCCAAGCTATCTGCTGGCCCACCTGGGGGCAGGGTCCCCTCACCGCTACGGGAAGGCCCGCTACCGCCCTCAAGATCATCAGGGCGTCTAGGGCGGAGATGGCGCCATCGCAGTCCACGTCCCCCCAACGGAGGGATGGAGCAGGCGGTGGCTCGCCCATCTGGAGGAGGCCCGCTCCATAGAGGTTGTCCTTGCCAGGCGGCCCCAGGTCCCTGGCTTTCCCCTCCAGGAACTGGCGCACCTGCTGGGCCGTCCAATCCGGGTGGGCCTGAAGGACGAGGGCTGCCGCCCCCGCCACGTGCGGGGAGGCGGCCGATGTCCCAAAGAAAGGGAAGCCATAATAGCCATAGCTAACGGTGGAGACGCCGTCCGGGGCCACGAGGTCGGGCTTGGTCCTGCCGTCCCAGGTGGGCCCACGGGAGCTGAAGTCCTCCAGGGTGGAGGGTCGAGAGTAGTGCACGGCCCCCACGGCCACCACGCTAGCCCGGTCGGCGGGGGGGAGGACGGAGCCCTCAGGCCGCGAGAACGCCAGCCCACCGTCGCTGACGACGAGAAGCTGGAGCCGGCGGGGCGGCGCCCCCCTGGGAACGCCAACGGCCACATATAGAGCGCCGTCGTAGGTCAAGATGGGCCCCTCCACCAGCACACTCTCCAGAGGCTGGGAGCCCGGGGAGCAGTCCTGGGTGTTATCGGGGATGGAGAGCACACGTGCCTGGCCGGAGGAGTCATAGTAACCGACTAGCAGGTGGTAGTCGGTGCAGGCCCCCTGCCATGGCTCGTCCCACTTAAGGAATATCCAGACACAGCTGATGGTGTTACGAGGGAACCGCACGGGGTTGAGCTCTACGCCGGGGGCGAACTCCATAAGGCCGTCTCCATCGGCATCGGTAGCCGTCCCTATCCAGTGGCGCTGGGCGTCGTTGCCAGCGGCGTTGGCCCAGAAGACCCCCGCCTGGGCCGCCCTGTCCACCGCCTGGCCTATGACGTCGCCAGGGGCCTGGGCCCCAGCCGGTGGGGCATCCGGGGAGCTAGCAGATAGGTTGACCACCTGCGCCCCTTGCTGCAGGGCCCAGTCCACCGCCTGGGCGAACTCCACATCGGTGGCGACGCGGGCCAATAGGAGCTGGGCCCCTGGCGCCATATCGTGGACGATCTCAGCCACCGCCGTGCCATGGACGTCTTCTTCCCCTGATGTGCATGGGCTCGGTGGTGTGGGGGAGGTAAAGTCGCGGAGGACGAAGTCGCTGGGCAGCTCGCGGCCCCGTAGCGCCTCAGCCCCTGCGAACCCCACATCGATGATCGCCACCTTGACCCCCCGGCCGGTGAGGCCTGCCCGGTGCCAGGCCTCGGCCCCCACGACCGTCAGACCTTCGCTGACCACCGCCGCAGGAAGGAGCGCAAAGGGGGGGCGGAGGCGAAGGACGGTCCCGTCCTGCCACAGGTCCATGAGGCGGGCGACAGGCACCACTCCTTGCACCAAGTCGTGGTACCTCGCCTGCACCGTCCCTCCCAAGCGGACGATGGCCTGGGCAGCGGCATCCCCTGCCCCCTGCACTGCCTCCACCACCACCTGCACAGCGTCCGGCACGGGGGTAGCAGGCTGGGCCTGGGGCAGCGCGGCGCCTTGGCTCTGTAGCCAGAGGTGGAGGAGATGGGAGTCCAGCCCGGGGGGCGCTTTGGGCATGTCAGCATAGGACAGCAGGCCTTGCAGCTCCACCTCAATGCCGCTACGCACGTCCTTGACGGTCATGCTCAGGGCTGTGATGAGGGCCAGAAAGAAGAGTAGAAGACGCATGGTCGCCTCCTCATGGATGGCGCAACTCGAACGGACGAGGCGATGATACCACGGCCTAGGGAGCAGCGATACGTCCTTGACGGGAGGGCGCAGGTGTCCTTAGGTTGAAAGGTGGGGTCGGGGTGTAGCTCAGCCTGGTAGAGCACCTGGTTTGGGGCCAGGAGGCCGCCGGTTCAAATCCGGCCACCCCGACCAGCTCCCAGATACGGGACGCCCCCCTTTTAGGCCCCCGGTTCAGCCCCCCAACTGCGGCATGGAGAGGCGCAGGGGCAACCACGAAAGCTCCCTCCGGCGCCGGGGCGGCACCTGGGAAGGCGCCATCGTGCTCTCGGGGCGCCGCTACTACGTCTACGCCCCCTCCAGGGCCGAGTGCCCGCAGAAGCTCCTGGCCCTCCTGGAGCGGCACCGCCGGGGCCAGCTCTCCCCACCCCCCGAGGCTCACCCTCCAGGACTGGGCCCAGCGGTGGCTGGAGGGTTGAGCAACGTCATGAGGGAGCTGTGCCAGAAGGCAGGGGTGCTCAGGAGGCCCGCCCACTACTTGAGGCATTGCCACGCCACCCTCCTTGCCGCCTTGGGGCTGGAGATAAAGACCCTGCGACGGCGGCTAGGGCACAGCCGGGCATCGATAACCCTGGACGTCTACGCCCATGCTCTGGGGGAGATGGACAGGAAGGCGGCGGAGATGGTGGCTTCGCCCGTGGGGGTGAAGGTGACCGTCCGCTCCTCGCCGGGACGGAGCTCCACGTCCACCCCCAGGGCCTTGATGGTGAAGGTGTGAGACACCTTCCCATCGTTCTTGATGCTCAGGGTCACGGGCTGCCCCGGCTGGGCCTTAATCTCCTGGGGCTTGAAGTAAAAGTCGTCCGCCTCCTATGTCCAGGACGCCGCCCTGCTTTTCGCCGCCGCCACGGCAGGCCAGGGCCAAGATGATGACCAGTCCTGCTAGAAGAGTCCCAAGGGCGGGCTTCAGCCTCGCTATCATCGCCGTACACCTCCTTGCCCCCTGTTCCGCAGCCTTGTGTGCAGGAGATGGCACAAGCGTAGGAGCCAGCTCTCATCCCTGTCAAGAGGCGATGGAGGGGCCTAGCCCGAGCGGGCCCCGAGCAGGGCAGATCCTAGCCCATCCACCCGGCCCGAGGCCCGCCCCGGAGCGCCAGCCAAAGGTGGGAGACGATCCCCCCTACCAGTCCCCCGGTGCTGCGTAGGGGCGGCTCCACAGCGCTACCTGCAGGACAACGGCCTTCAGCCAGGCCCAGTGCATCCGGTCTACGTCCTCCCTGGAGTGCCCTTTGGCCGCCAGGAAGTCGCGAATGGTGAGCGTTATGGGCGCTATGAAGGCAATGAGGTAACGCAAGGGAATGTGGGGAACCGAATTGACCTTGTCCGTCTGGTTCTTCTTGGTGCGGTGGTGGCGAAGGCCGATCTCCTCGGCATAGTCGAGCCAGGCGCGGTCGTGGGGGCGACGACAGGTGTCCAGGATCCACTGTCCGAACCGCCGCCTCACCGCAGCCAGGTAGTTGGCGTCGGGCTGCCCGTCGGGGCCAGAGAAGTAGTAGACCAGGTGCGGGTGGGAACCCACGAACCCGTACCAGAGGTCCAGCACCTGCTCCACCTGGTCGGCCAAGACCTCCCCAGCCATCCTGAGATAGCGGGCGTCCTCCTCCGTGAAGAGGGTGGCCTCCTCCAGCTTTCTCAGGTCCTCATCGGAGACCGGGGAGCGAGCCACAGTGGCCTTGCCATAGTCGTAGCCCGGGATCTGCGCTGCCTCTTCGCCCATGTCGTCCCTCCTTATCCATGAACTTTATCCATGAACTTTGCTTGAGCCTTTGGGTCTCCCTACAATCTTTTCACTCGACGAAGCACCACCCCCTTCCAATGCCGCAACTTCTCTTTAGAAAGTACCCTAGCGCACCTTTGATGCTCATGGTAGATGATTCGTTAGTAGCTGTCAAGACTCTAGCACACCATGGGAGGAGATGTCCCCGTGTGACACATGGGCTGCAGAAGAGGGTGGGGGGACAGCCTCGCTAAGCACATCGAGATGGCTTTCAACCCAGAGGCCATTGGATAGCCTCAGGTCTTTTATCCCCGCCGCAACGCGCTCCTAGAGGTGGGCGGCATTTCAGGCCCTTCTAGCCAGCTTTTAGCCCGAGGGCCTTCATGGGCTCTCTGCCGACAGAGGCTAAAATATTGGATGGACCAGGGCAGCATACGCTCAGAGGTCCGACAGGGGCATCTGCGGGAGCGGCCGGGGCCCGGTGGCCCTCCCGGTCTTCAAAACCGTGGCGGGGCGGCGTGCCCGTCCCGGGTGGGTTCGACTCCCATACGCTCCCGCCACCCTTTCCTTCTGCTGGGCCTTCCTGGGGAGCGGTGCTACTTGGGTGGTGGCCGCACGGGCAGCGAGAACCCAGGCGGCGGCTCGGCCCGCAGGTGGAGGGCACGGCGGCTCCTGGTGGTCAGGGCGGCCCGCTCGTCCAGGCGCAGGCCCACTACCCAGGCGATGCCCCATGGGCACCGCAATATAGGGATCCCGTCCCGTAGGAACGCGGGCACCTTGGCATCCACCAACAGGTCCTGAACCTTTTTCTCGCCCTTAAGGCCCAGGGGGCGAATACGGTCGCCTGGGCGACGAGAGGTGATGATGAGGGGCGAGCCCAGAGCATCCAGGTCGAGATAGGCCTCCAAGGGCCCGCCCACGGGAGGGCGAGGGGGAGGGACGACGATGGCGGACCGGAAGCGCCACCCCCCCACCTCTGTCACCCCAGGCACACGCAGAGGCGTCTCCGCCAGGGGCGGAAGGGTGGGGGGCGGCCTTCCCATCCATACCTCCTGCGGCCCCACCTGCAGCACCAGCCGCCCCGGCAAGTTGAGACGTCCCCTCCCGCGGCGGGCCAGGGCCAGCCCCCTCTGCCAGTGATAGGAGGAGAGGCCCTGGCCACCTGGCAGGAGCAGCCGGTGGGCCCGCACCAGGAGACGACCGGCCACTGCGGAGGGCAGGGCCAAAAGCCCTTCCCTATTTAGCGCCACACCCTCTGGGCGCACATGGGCTAGACGGCCCCAAGCCGCCTCCGCCTCTGCATCCAGCAGGTCCACCATCTGGGCCGCAGCCCTGGCCACCCGGCATAAGGCCTCCTCCACCCGCGGATTGAGCTGGCGCAGGACGGGCATTACCCGGTGGCGAATGCGGTTGCGCAGTGGGGCTAGCTGCTCATTGGTAGGGTCACGGCGGGGGGAGAGCCCCGCTTCCCGACAATAGGCCTCGGTATCCTCCCTGCTCAAGACTAGGAGGGGGCGGACGAGGGCCGGCCCCTCCCCCAGGGGCCAGGGGGAGCGGGGACGCATAGCCGCCAGGCCATCTATCCCTGCCCCCCGCACCAAGTGGAGAAGCACGGTCTCCGCCTGGTCGGTGCGGGTGTGGCCCACGGCCACCACCTGTGCCCCCACGCGAACCGCCTCCTCCTTCAGGAACCGGTACCTCAGCTGACGTGCCGCCTCCTCCAGCGAGAGGCGATAGGCACGGGCATGGGCACGCACGTCCCCCTCCCCGGTGGCTAGAGGCACTGCCAAGGAGTGGCATAGGTCTCGGCAGTAGGCTATGTCATCGGCCACGTCCTGAGGCGGGCGCAGGCGGTGGTCGAAGTAGGCCGCCCATAAGGTGAGGCCCAAGGCCTGCCTTAAGGAGGAGAGGACGAGGAGGAGGGCGGTGGAATCGGGGCCGCCGGAGATGGCCACCAATACCCTTTCCTGCGGCAGGATGGCCCCTTCCTCCTGCACGAAGCGTAATACGCGGGACTCTATGCGCCGCAGCAGGCTAGAGGCCATTCCATCAACGAGGCAACAGTGCCTCCCACCAGGGCTCGGGGACAGCCGCCGGCGCCGGGGTGGGCGAGGGGGAGATGACGACGATGCCCCTTTCCCCCTTCCGCACTAGGCCCAAATAGCTACGAGCCATCATCTCTACAAATTCGTCCGATTCCATGAACTGGCGCAGGGACTCTAGGGCCTGCTGGCGCAACCGCAGCTCCTCCACCTCCGCCTCCCACTTTTTCACCTCCTGCCTGGCCTCATAGGCCCGCAGGGCGTCCACCACTCCCGTCACCAGGAAATAGACGGCCCCCACCGCCGCCAGCGCCAGGATGGCCCGCACCACCACACCTTCGGGGATAGCCCACCTCATGCGCCCCCCTCCTGGAGACGGAGATGGCAGGTATCGTTGAGGCGCACCAGGGTCATCACCTCCCCGTCTATCTCCAGCAAGGAGATGGCCCCCACCTCGTGCCGCAGGCGACGGAAGGAGGAGAGGGGCATCCCTAAAGCCCGAGTAAGGATGGAGAGGATGACAAAGTTATGTGTGACCACCACCACTGTGTCCTGTAGATGGCGCTCGGCCAAGGCCTGGATGGCCTGCCAGGCCCGCTCCTGCACCGCCACTAGCCCCTCGCCCCCAGGCATGGTAGCGGCGGTGGGGTCGGGCCCCAGCCACCTCTGCAGAAGGTCGGGGAACCGCTCCCGCACTTGGGCATAAGTGAGCCCCTCCGCCTCCCCAATGTCCATCTCAATGACGGCCGGCAGGGGCTCCACCGGGAGGCCATGGCGGCGCGCGATCTCCTGGGCCGTGTCCAGACAGCGGCGTAGAGGGCTGGAGTAGACGGCCCGCACCGGCTCCCCCGCCAGGGCCTGAGCCAGCAGCAGCGCCTGGCGACGTCCCTGCTCGTTGAGGGGGACATCGGCACGACCCAAGGCCAAGCCCTGGCGGTTATAATCCGTCTCGCCGTGGCGCACCAGGAAGAGCCGCACGCTTTTAAGGATACCATCCCCCGAGGAGAGGGGGAGGCCATAAGTTGCCTACCGCGGCCAGTGGTGTGCAGCAGGGAGTTGCTGCCGTGAAGGGCTGGCCCAACGGAGCGCCAACGCTAAAATGAGGGGTGATGAGCCGCCTGGCCCAGCTCATAAGGCGTGTTATGCGCCGCGAGTCCGTCCCCCTGGGCTTTGGCGTGGGGGCTCGTAGCACCTCTCCCCCCATGCTGGTGGTGGCCATGGTCAGCCATGAGCAAGAGGCGCAGAGGGCCATCGACCAAGGGGCCGATGCCATCGTCCTATCCTTGGAGGCGGCCCAGGGCCTGGGGGAAGCCCTACGGGGGCTTAAGGCCCCTTGGGGAGTCTATGCTGCCCCCTCCTCCCCCACCCAGCTGGCCCACCTGCGGGAGGCCGGCCTCGACTTCCTGGTGCTTCGCCCCCAGGAGAGCGATGCCACCTTGCTCCTGGCCGAAGGGGTGGGCCTGGTGGTGGAGCCCTCCCCCGCCGCCTCCGACCTGGAGCTGCGCCTTCTGGGGGAGCTGCCCCTGGACGCCGTGCTGGTGCAGGCCCCACCCCCGCCTCTGACGGTGTCTCAGCTCATGTCCTTGCGCCGCATCACCTACCTCTGCCGGCTGCCCGCACTGGCCCTGGTGCCCCCTGAGACCCACCCTCCCTACCTGCGGTGCCTGGTGGAGATGGGGGTGGTAGGGGCCGTGACGGCTTCCCTGGGCCAAGTGGAGGCCCTGCGTAAGGCCATATCATCCATGCCCCCCGGCAAGCGGCGGGAGGAGAGGCCAGAGCCGGTGGTCCC